>NZ_JAAGNB010001032.1:0-3740 GCF_010550475.1 Amycolatopsis sp. SID8362 | reverse complement strand
CCCACCTCGTCTCAGCTCGAAAGGCGGTGCCCCGTGCGGCTCGCTGAACACCGCGTCGCCCGTGCGGGACTCCCCTTCCTCGTCGCGGCCGCCGCCATCGCCGTCGGGTACGCGCTCAGCGTCGGGCTCGCCGGGTACTTCGTCTACCTCGGCGTCAGCGCCGTCGTCGCCGCGATCGCCCTGCTCGGGCTCGGGGTCGTCACCGGGACCGCCGGCATGATCTCCCTCTGCCAGCTCACCTTCGCCGCCGTCGGGGCCTTCGTCGTCTCCGCGTGCAACGTCGCCGGCGTGCCCGGCGGGTTCGGCACCTGGCTGCTCCTGGGCGGCCTCGCCGCCGCGATCGCCGGGGTGCTCGTCGGGCTGCCCGCGCTGCGGCTGCGGGGCATCACGCTCGCCGTGGTCACGCTCGGGCTGGCCGCGGCCGCCGACCTGACGCTCGTGCAGATCCAGTTCCCCGGCGCCACCGAAGGGCTGTCGGTCGAGCGGCCCGAGGCGTTCTCCGACGACCGGTCCTACGTCCTCTTCGCGGTGCTGGTGCTCGTCGCCTGCGGTCTGCTCGTGCACTTCCTGCGCCGCGGGCGCTGGGGCAGCAGCTGGCACCTGGTCGCCTTCTCCGAACGCGGGACCGCCGCCGTCGGGGCGGGCGTGCGGACGTCCAAGCTCACGGCGTTCGCGGTCAGCGCCGCGCTCGGCGGGATCAGCGGCGGCCTGCTCACCGGCCAGGTCGGCCTCGCCTTCCCGGCGAGCTTCACCGCCATCCAGTCCCTCGCCCTCTACGTCCTGGCCATCATGTCCGGCGCGCACCTGATCGACATGGCCGTGTTCGGCGCGCTGCTCTGGGTCGCCGTCCCCGAACTCCTGAAACGCTGGGGTGTGCCGCAGGACTGGGGTTTCGTCGTGTTCGGCGTGCTCGGCGTCCAGGCCCTCACCGGCCGCGGCAACCTCGGCACGGCCGTGCGGAACCTCTGGTACCGCCGCGGGACCACCGCGGGCGTCGGGCTCACCGCCGAGGTCGCCGACGTCGAGCCGCTGCCGCCCGGTGACCCCGTGCTGGAGGTGCGCGGGCTGAGTGTCTCCTTCGGACACGTGGCCGCCTTGTCCGATGTGGACATCGCCGTGCCGGAACGCGGGATCCTCGGGGTGATCGGGCCGAACGGCGCCGGGAAGTCCACTTTGGTCGACGCGATCAGCGGCTTCCTCCCCCGGGCCAGCGGCACCGTCACCCTCGACGGCCGGCCGCTCACCGGCTCGCCCGCCCGCCGGGCCCGCGCCGGGCTGAGGCGGACGTTCCAGCAGGACCGCGTCCCGCCGGGCCTCACCGTCGGCGCGTACGTCCGGTTCGTCGCCCGCCGGAGGCTGACCGCCCGCGAAGCCGCCGACGCGCTGGAGTTCTTCGGCTGCCCGCCCCCGCGCACGCCGCTGTCCCGGGTGGACGCCGGCGCGCGGCGGCTCGTCGAGGTGGTCGGGCACCTGCTCGCGAAGCCCCGGGTGCTGCTGCTCGATGAGCCCGCGGCCGGGCTGCCGCACGAGGAGCACGTCGCCTTCGGGCGGCGGCTGCGGCAGGTCCCGGCCCGGTTCGGGGTGTCGGTGCTGCTCATCGAGCACGACCTCGACCTGGTGCGGTCGGTCTGCGACACGCTCACGGTCCTCGACTTCGGCCAGGTACTGGCCAGCGGACCGCAGGCGGACGTGCTGGCCGACCCGGCCGTCCTGAAGGCCTACATGGGTGAAACGGAGCTGCTGTGAACGCGTTGCGAGTCCACGGGCTGACGGTCAAGCGTGGCGCCGGACCGGTCATCCGCGACGTCGACCTCGTCCTCGAACCGGGCCGGATCACCGCGCTGGTCGGGCCCAACGGGGCCGGGAAGACGAGCCTGCTGGAGGCCGTGTCGGGGGTGGTGCCACCCGCGGCGGGCAGCGTCCACCTGGCCGGGGTTAACGTCACCCGGCACTCCCGCGTCGCGCGGGCGCGGCTCGGGCTGGCGCACATCGAGCAGGGCCGGGCGGTGTTCCCCGGCCTGACGGTGCTGGAGAACCTCCGCCTGACCGCCCGCACCCCGGCGGCCGTCGACGAGGTCCTGGCGCTGTTCCCCGAGCTGGAGAAGCGCCGGGACGCCGCCGCGGCCCTGCTGTCTGGTGGCGAGCAGCAGATGGTCGTGCTGGCCCGGGCGTTCGCGGCGAAACCGGCGTTCCTGCTCATCGACGAGATGTCGCTGGGCCTGGCCCCGGTGGTGTTCACGCGGCTGCTGCCGGTGGTCACGCGGTTCGCCGGAGAAGGAGCCGCGATCCTGCTGGTCGAACAGTTCACGCACCTGGCGCTCGGCGTCGCGCAGGAGGCGGTGGTCGTCTCGTCGGGCCGCGTCACGTACTCCGGCGACGCCCAGACCCTCCTCGACTCCCCCGCCACCCTGCACTCGGCCTACCTGGGGTCGTGAGTGTTCAGTCGGGTTAGAACCCGACTGAACACTCACGAGCCGCGGTGTCACATCCCCGCGCGCTCGAAGGCCAGCGTCGGGAGGTCGACGGCGTGGGCGCCGCCGTCGGCCACCAGGACCGCGCCCGTGATGTAGGACGACTCCGCCGAGCCCAGGAACCGCACGATCGCCGCGATCTCCGCGGGCTCGGCCGGGCGGCGCAGCGGGACCTCGGCCGTCACGCGGCGGTAGCCCTCGTCGTGGCCGCCGGTGAAGCCCGCCGCCGCGGCGAACTGGTCCATCTCGCCGTCCGCCATCGGGGTCCGGACCCAGCCCGGGCAGACCGCGTTCGCGCGCACCCCGCGCGGCCCGAAGTCGCGGGCGATCGACCGGGTCAGGCCGATCAGCGCGTGCTTCGCGACGGTGTACCCGGCCACGTTCGGCCCGGCGAACAGCCCGGCCAGCGACGACACCACGACGACCTGCCCGCCCGTCTCCACCAGCGACGGCAGCGCGGCCCGGCAGAGCACGAACGCGCTCGACAGGTTCGAGCGCAGGGCCAGCTCCCACTCGTCGTCGCCGGTGTCGACGACCGAGGACAGGCCGTGCCCGCCGGCGTTGGCGACGACGACGTCGAGCCGTCCGTACTTGCCGATGATCTCGGCGATCGCGCTTTCGGCGTCCTCGCGCACGCTCGCGTCGCAGGCGATGACGTGCGCGCCGGTTTCCGCGGCCACCTTCTCGAGGGGCTCGCGCCGCCGTCCCAGCACGACCACGTGCGCGCTTTCGCCCGCGTAACGCCGAGCGACGGCCGCGCCGATTCCGGTGCCGCCGCCGGTGATCGCGACGACCTTGCCAGATGAGTCCACTGTGGATCCTTTCCTAAGCGGGGAACGCCGAGCGGGCCGACATCCCGAAGTCGGCCAGCAGGGCTTGGCCGTTGACCGGCCGCGAAGCCGGGGACGCGAGGAACAGCACCTGCCGGGCGACGTCGTCGGCGGTCTGGACCGGGAACGCGGGGTCGTCCAGGACGGCACCGAGGTCGGCGCGCGCCATCGGCGTGTCCACCACCGACGGGCAGACGCAGTTGACCCGGACGCCGGGCAGCTCGACAGCCAGCGCGCGGGTCATCGCGACCACCGCGCCCTTGGACGCGCAGTAGGGCACCATGCCGGGCGCGGCCGTGAACGCCGAGTCGCTGCCGAGCAGGACCACGGCGCCGCCGTCGGCCAGCCACGGCAGCGCGTGCTTGACCAGCAGGAACTGCCCCGTGACGTTGACGGCGAGGACGCGCGCGACGTCGGCCGCCGAGGTCGCGGCCAGCGG
>NZ_JAAGNB010000991.1:0-1125 GCF_010550475.1 Amycolatopsis sp. SID8362 | reverse complement strand
GACGTCGGAAGCGCCGAAGCCCGACGCGCCCGCGCGGGCGGACTACGCCGGGCGGGTGACCGGCGGCGGCGCGTCGGTCGCGGTGTCGGTGCGCGACGGTCACGCCATCGCCTACCTCTGCGACGGCAAGAAGGTCGAAGCGTGGCTGCAAGGCGCGACGACCGGCGGGAAACTGGACCTGAAGGGCGCCAAGAACGCCGCCCTGACCGGCAGTTTCGACGCCACGGCGGCCACCGGCACGGTGACCGCGTCCGGGAAGACGTGGCAGTTCACCGCTCCGGTGGCGAAGAAGCCCGCCGGGCTCTACCGCGCGACGCCGAAGGTCAAGGGGCAGCAGGCGAAGGTCGGCTGGATCGTGCTGCCCGACGGCAGCCAGGTCGGCATCCTCGCCGCGGGCGACGACACCACGGCGGCCCCGCCACTCGACGCGGCCCAGGGCACCGCGACCGTCGACGGCGCCGCCGTGCCCGCCGAGGCGATCAGCGGCCTGGCCGGGACCGGTGACTTCTGATGACCACGGCCGGGCACCGCACCGCGGTCGCGCTCCTGGTCCCGCTGTTCGCCGGCGCCGTCGTCGCGGTGGTGCTCGGCGTCTACGGCAGCCTGCACACGCCGACCGGCGTCGCGGTGAACGTCGCCGGGTTCTCCAGCCCGCGGTCGGTGAAGGCGTGGCTGGCCACGGTGGTCGTCGTGCTCGCGATCGTCCAGCTGCTCTCGGCGCTTTCGCTGTACGGCAAGCTCGGCGCGACGCCCGCGTGGATGGGCGCCGTGCACCGCTGGTCGGGCCGGATCGCCTTCCTCGTGTCGATCCCGGTGGCGCTGCACTGCCTCTACGCGCTCGGGTTCCAGTCGTTCGACACCCGCGTGCTGCTGCACTCGCTGCTGGGCTGCTTCTTCTACGGCGTGTTCGTCGCGAAGATGTTGCTACTGCGCAAGGACGGCGCGCCCGGCTGGGCGCTGCCGGTGCTCGGCGGGCTGGTCTTCACCGGGCTGGTCGGGTTGTGGCTGAGCGCGTCGCTGTGGTTCTTCACCCAGTCCGGCTTGACCTTCTAGGCGGAGGACGAAAGTGCGAGACGACGACACGGACCTGGTGCTGGCGCGCCGGACGGCGCTGACGGTACTGGG
>NZ_JAAGNB010000931.1:0-15004 GCF_010550475.1 Amycolatopsis sp. SID8362 | reverse complement strand
TGGCGATGGAGTCGCCGCGGGCCGGGCTCGCCGTGGCCCCGCTGGCGCTGGCCGTCGCCTACTCGCGGGTGCACACCGGCGTGCACTGGCCCTCCGACGTCGGCGTCGGCCTGGCCATCGGCACCGGCGTCGGCCTGGCCACCCGGCACTGGTGGCCGCTGCACGACGACGTCCCCGGCCGCACCGCCCACGACGCGGACGCGCCCGAGATGGTCGACGGCGACGACATGCTCGTGCTGGTCAACCCCAAGTCCGGGGTCGACGGCCAGGACCCGACCGAAGACGCCCGGCACGCCTGGCCGAAGGCCGAGATCCTCTACCCGGACCCCGAGCAGGACCTGCGCGCCCAGCTCGAAGCCGAGATCGACGCCCGCGGCACGGTCCGCGCCCTCGGCGTCGCGGGCGGGGACGGGACCGTCGCCGCGGTGGCCTCGGTCGCCGCCGAACGCGACCTCCCGCTGGCCCTGATCCCGGCCGGCACCCTCAACCACTTCGCCCGGGACGTCGGCGTCCGCGCCATGCCCGACGCCGACGCGGCGACCGAAGTCGGCAACGCCGTCGGCATCGACCTCGGCGAGGTCCGGATCGACGGGGCGGACGCACCCTCGCACCGCTGGTTCGTCAACACCGCCAGCCTCGGCGGCTACCCGGAGATGGTGCGGCTGCGGGAGAAGCTGCAGGAGAAGCACCCCAAGTGGCCGTCCGCGGCGATCGCGCTGGCCCGGACGCTGCGGCACGCGAAGCCGCTGACCGTCCGGCTCAACGGCAAGCTGACCCAGGTGTGGCTGCTGTTCGTCGGCAACGGGACGTACGCGCCGAAGGGGTTCGCGCCCAGCCGCCGTCCCGCGCTCGACACCGGGCTGCTGGACATCCGCTACCTGCGCGCCGACCTGCCCTACTCGCGCGCCCGGTTCCTGGCGGCGATGCTCACCCGCTCCCTCGCCGCCAGCCACGTCTACCAGGAGCTGGACCTGCCCGAACTGGACGTCGAGCTGCTCGACGGCCACCGCCGCGTCGCCACCGACGGCGAGGTCGGCCCGCTCGGCAACCGGTTCCGCTTCCGGTCCCGCCCGAGCGCGCTCACCATCTACCGGCTTTAAGCGCGCTTTACCTTCTCTCAACGAACCCACAGGGTCTTATCGCTAGCTTCGCGACCGAGGTGCGGGTGATCATGCCCGCGGCCAGGGGACGAGCGGGGATGAGATGACCGGGCACGGGGTGGCGCGCGCCTTCCACGGCGTCGCCGCCGATCCGGTGCTACCGGGCGACGTGACCGCGCGGGCCCGCGACCTGGGCCCGCTCGAGTCGCCGCTCATCTGGCTGACCTTGGCTTCGGCCGCCGTCGCCGTGCTCGCCGTCGTCGTCGCGCTCTGGTATCGCCGCCGGGTGCGGCGCTGGGGGTTCACCGCCTTCGGGGTGCTCCTGCTGCTCGCCGCGGTAACTGCCTTGAACAGCTACGTCGGGTACGTCCGCACCCCCGACGACCTCGCGCGCCTGTTGCAGAAGGGCCCCGGCCCGGTCAACCTGGCCGGGCGCCTGCTCGACGACGGCAAGGAGGCCCCGTCCGCCCCGCGCACCGGCGCGCCCGCCACGTCCGGCGGCCAGCGCGTCGACGTGCTGAACGTGCCCGACCCGGCGCACGGCGTCCCGTCGGGCGCCAACTACGTCGTGCTGCCGCCGGGCTACGACCAGGACACCGCCCGCCGCTACCCGGTCGTCTACCTCATCCACGGCTACCCGTACGGCGGCCCCCGCGACTGGCTGACCTCCGGCGACGCCCCCGGCACGCTCCTGGCGCTGCAGCAGGCCGGCGTGATCCAGCCGATGATCGTGGTCAGCGTCGACCTGACCGCCGGCATCCCCAGCACCGACTGGGAGTGCCTGAACGTCCCCGGCGGCCCCCAGCTGGAGACGTACCTGACGGCGACCGTCGTCCCGGCCGTCGACCACCGCTACCGCACCGTCGCCGACCGCGCCCACCGCGCGCTGGGCGGCATGTCCGGCGGCGGCTTCGGTGCCCTGAACATCGGGCTGCACCACGTCGACGAGTTCGCGTCCCTGGTGATCGCCCTCCCCTACGACGACCTCAACGACTCGATCGGCATCTTGAGCGGCAACCAGGCCGCCATCGCGGCGAACACCCCGCGCCGGTACCTGCCGACGATGAAGTTCACCGCGCCGATCTCGGTGATGCTCGCGGTCGGCACGGGCGCGCCCACCGACGTGACGACCGCCCACCGGATCGCGGACGCCCTGCGCGCCCGCGGCCAGGAAGCGGTGGTGCACGCCGAGCGGGGCTTCAACCACACCTGGCACACCGCGAGAGCGACGCTGCCGTACCTGCTGGCGTTCGCCGACCAGAACTTCCGGGCGTCCCCGGCCACGTCCTGACCAGGTCGTGAGTGTTTAGTCGGGTTCTAACCGCCCTAAACACTCACGACCCCTGCGGCAGGGTGGCCTGGTGTTCGCCGGCGCTGGACGCGGAAGCGGGGCGCGGCCACCGGCCACGCCCCGCTTCGCTCAGGAACTCACTCGCCTTCCGGCTTCGCCTCCGGCTCGTCGCCCGCCGGGTCCGGGACCGGCAGGAGCGCGTCCAGCGCCGACCCGGTCAGGCGGCGGAACGCACGGCGCGGGCGGTCGCGGTCCAGGACCGCCACCTCCAGCTTGATCGGGTCGGCTTCGCCGTTGCCGTTCGACGCGGTCGCGTTCGACGACGAGCCGGCCGAAGACGACGACGAGGAGGAGGACGTCGTCGCGGGCTGGCTCGGGGTCCGCAACGCCGCCACAGCCACACTCAGGGCGCCCTGCAGGTCCAGGCCGTCCTCGAAGGTTTCCTTCAGCTTCGCCGCGATCTTCTCGTTCTGCCCGCCCATGACCACGTACTGCGGCTCGTCGAAGATCGAGCCGTCGTAGGTCAGCCGGTACAGCTGGTCCTCCGCCGAGCTCGCGCCGACCTCCGCGACGCAGACCTCGACCTCGAACGGCTTCAGCTGCTCGGTGAAGATGCTGCCCAGCGTCGCCGCGTAGGCGTTCGCCAGCGCCCGCGCGCTCACGTCGCGGCGGTCGTACTGGTAGCCCTTGAGGTCCGCGTGGCGGATGCCCGCCACGCGCAGGTTCTCGAACTCGCTGTAGCGCCCGACCGCCGCGAAACCGATGCGGTCGTAGATCTCGGACACCTTGTGCAGCGTCGCCGACGGGTTCTCCGCCACGAACAGCACGCCGCCCGCGTACTTCAGCACCACCACGCTCCGGCCGCGCGCGATGCCCTTGCGCGCCAGCTCGGAACGCTCCCGCATCAGCTGCTCGGGAGAGGCATACAACGGCATCGTCACGGTGTGCGCTCCAGGTCTTCCGGTGTTCCTACGTTCACTGGTCCGGCTCCGCCTCAGGCGAGCCGGCGCTGCTGGCGCTCGATGCGACCCTGGACGACCGCTTCCGCGACGGCCGCGGTCTCCGACTCCGGCAGCTGCACGGCGCCGTGCTCCGCGGTGATCGTCACGACGCTCGGGAAGATCCGCCGCACGAGGTCCGGCCCGCCGGACGCGGTGTCGTCGTCCGCCGCGTCGTACAGCGCCTCCACCGCGACCCGCACCGCGCCTTCGGCGTCGGCGTCCGGGTCGTGCAGCTTCTTCAACGCCGATTTCGCGAACAGCGAACCCGACCCGATGCCCGCGTAGCCGCCGTTCTCCTCGTACCGGCCGCCCGCGGCGTCGTACGAGACGATCCGGCCCGCGTGCTTGGCGTCCTCGGCTTCCAGGTCGTACCCGACGAACAGCGGGATGGCCGCCAGCCCGGCCATCGCCATCTCGAGGTTCGCCTTGACCATGCCGGCCAGCTTGTTCGTCTTGCCGTCCAGCGACAGCGAAACGCCCTCGATCTTTTCGTAGTGCGCCAGCTCGACCGCGTACAGCCGCACCATCTCCACGGCCAGCCCCGCCGTGCCCGCGATGCCGACCGCCGAGTACTCGTCGGTGACGTGCACCTTCTCGATGTCGCGGCTGGCGATCAGGTTGCCCGACGTCGCCCGCCGGTCACCCGCGATCAGCACGCCGCCCGCGAACGTGCAGGCCACGATCGTCGTCCCGTGCGGCACGCCCAATTCGGCCGCACCACCCGTCACGCGCCGCTCCGGAAGCAGCTCCGGCGCCTGTACCCGCAAGAAGTCGGAAAACGACGAGGTCGCCGACGAGAAGTACGCGGCAGGCAGCGCGGGACCCGAGATGCCCCTGGTGTTGTCCATACGTGCTCAAAAGTCCCATCTGTGCGGGCCGGAGCCCCGCGCGCGCCAACGGCCACGCGGAACCCCGGCCGCCGGCTGAACGGTCGGCAAGGGCGCAGTGCCCCGGTGCGGCTATTCGCCGCCCTTCTGCACGTAGGCCCGGACGAAGTCCTCGGCGTTCTCCTCGAGCACGTCGTCGATCTCGTCGAGGATCGTGTCGACGTCCTCGCCGAGCTTCTCGCGCCGCTCCTGACCCGCCGCGCCGGTGTCGTCGAACTCCTCGTCGGAGTCACCACCGCCGTGCTTTTCGATCTTTTCCTGGGCCATCTCGCCTCCCGGTGTGGCTGATGTTTCCTAGCCTACCCAGCGGCCCCGACATTCGGGGTCACGCCGCGATCGCTGGTGCGTCCCGCCTAGTCCGAACCGGTGAGCGCCTCCACGAGCTCCTCCGCCGTCGCCGCGTTGTCCAGCAACTTGCCGACGTGCGCCTTCGTCCCCCGCAGCGGCTCCAGGGTCGGGATGCGCACCAATGACTCCTTGCCCACGTCGAAGATGACCGAATCCCACGAAGCGGCCGCGATCGACGCCGCGTACTTCTCCAGCGCCCGGCCCCGGAAGTACGCCCGGGTGTCCGACGGCGGCGTCGTGACCGCCGCGAGCACCTCTTCCTCGGTGACCAGCCGCTTCATCGAGCCGCGCGTCACCAGGCGGTTGTACAGGCCCTTGGCCAGCCGCACGTCCGAGTACTGCAGGTCGACCAGGCGCAGCCGCGGCGCGCCCCAGGCCAGGCTGTCGCGCTGCCGGTAGCCCTCCAGCAGCCGCAGCTTCGCCGGCCAGTCCAGCCGGTCCGCGCACTCCTGCGGGTCGCGCGCCAGCGCGTCCAGGATCTCGCCCCAGACCCGCAGGACCTCCTTCGACGCCTGGTCGGCGCCCGTGCGCTCCAGGTTCTGCGAAGCGATCTCGTGGTAGGCGAACTGCAGGTCGAGGCCGGTGTACTTCTTGCCGTTCACCAGCGCGACCTTGGCCTTCAGCGTCGGGTCGTGGCTGATCTGGTGCACCGCCTTGACCGGCTCGTCGAGCTTCAGGTCGTCGAACCGGATGCCCGACTCGATCAGGTCCAGCACCAGCGCCGTCGTCCCGACCTTGAGGTAGGTCGAGAACTCCGACATGTTCGCGTCGCCGATGATGACGTGCAGCCGGCGGTACTTGTCCGCGTCCGCGTGCGGCTCGTCGCGCGTGTTGATGATCCCGCGCTTCAGCGTGGTCTCCAGGCCGACCTCGACCTCGATGTAGTCCGCACGCTGGGAGAGCTGGAACCCGGCCTCTTCACTCTGCTGGCCGATCCCGACCCGCCCCGAGCCGGTCACCACCTGCCGCGACACGAAGAACGGCGTCAGGCCCGCGATCACCGCGGTGAACGGCGTCGACCGCGCCATCAGGTAGTTCTCGTGCGTGCCGTAGCTCGCGCCCTTGCCGTCGACGTTGTTCTTGTACAGCTGCAGCTGCGGCTGGCCCGGGACGGACGCCGCCTTGAGCGCGGCCTCCTCCATCACCCGCTCGCCCGCCTTGTCCCAGATGACCGCGTCACGCGCGTTCGTCACCTCGGGCGCCGAGTACTCCGGGTGCGCGTGGTCGACGTACAGCCGCGCCCCGTTGGTCAGGATGACGTTCGCCGCGCCCAGGTCCTCGACGTCGGGGTCGTGGCCCGGCCCACCGGGACCGGTCAGGTCGAACCCGCGCGCGTCCCGCAGCGGGCTCTCCACCTCGTAGTCCCACCGCGCCCGCCGGGCGCGCGGGATGTCGGCCGCGGCCGCGTAGGCCAGCACGACCTGGGTGGAGGTGAGTACCGGGTTCGCCGTCGCGTCGCCCGGCACGGAGATGCCGTACTCGACTTCGGTTCCCATGATCCGCCGCATGTCCCCACCCTACGGGGTCGTCCTAGTGGAACGATGCACCCATGCCAGGCAGTGACGAACTCGTTGCCCTCTATGACCGGGACGGCTCGGTGGTCGGCGAAACCACCCGCGCCCGCGTCCGCGCGGAGGCCCTGTGGCACGCCGCCGGCGTCGTCCTGGTCCGTTCGGGTGACGGAAACGCCGTTTACGTGCACCTCCGCACCCCGGACAAGGACGTGTTCCCCTCGACCTGGGACTGCTGGGCGGGCGGCGTGGTCGCCGCGGGCGAAACCCCGGCCGAGTGCGCCCGCCGCGAACTGGCCGAAGAACTCGGCGTCCGAGGGGTGGAACCCGTTCCGCTGTTCACCAAGGTCTACGACGACGGCCGCAACCGCTGCCACAACTTCGCCTTCGAGGTCCGCTGGGACGGCCCGATCCACCACCAGGCCGAAGAGATCGTCGAAGGCCGCTGGATCCCGCTGGACGAGCTGCGCGCCTGGATCGACGACCCGGCACCCGCGCTGCCGTTCATCCCCGACGGCCGCGAAGGCGTCCAGGAGTGGTTCCACCGCTACGGCTGAGCGGTGAGCTTCGCCGTCATGGCGGGCAGCAGGCGCTTGGCCGCGTCCACCGCGCGGGCCTCGGTGCTCGCCGAGACCGTCAGCTCGGACACGAGCGTTCCCTTGGCCAGCAACACCGTGCAGGTCTTGCCGTCGCGCCAGGCCTGCTGCCGCTCGACCCCGGGCTGGACGGGAACGCTCACCGCCTTGCCCGCGCACTCGTTCTCCGCGACGGCCTGCGCGGCCGAGCGGTCCGGGAACACCACGACGCGGTGGCTGAGCACCGACCCGCTGGAGTAGCGCCAGGTCGCGGTCCGGCTCCCCGCCGACGGCCCGTCCGCCAGGCAGCCCGCGACCTCGTTCGAGGCCGGCTGCACACCCTCCTCCGCGACGTCCGCGTCGGACAGCAGCGCGGGTTCCGCGAGCAGAGCGGGATCGGGCGCCGCCGGCGTGACCGGAGCGGCCTTCGCGGGGCTCACCGGCGTCTCGGCGGTCGTGACCGGCGCGGACGTCGGCGCCGGATCGTCGTAGTACGTCTCGAGGTTGTTCGGGTCGGGCCCTTCGCAGGCCGTCAGGCCCACCAGCGCGACCGCGGCCAAGGCGACCACCTGACGATGACGCACCCGGCCTCCTGTCGTCGGTTTCGTGCCTGCGAAGGGTAGTGCAGCCGCTCAGTCCCACTTCAAGGAGGACCGGTGTCGCCAGTACTCCTGCGGGTTCTCGGCGAGGTCCGCGAGCGCGCCGAGCTCGTCCGCGTTCAGGGAAAGCGTGGTGGCCCGCAGGTTCGCCGCCAGCTGGGCCGGGCTCGCCGGCCCGATTACCGCGCGATCCACCCAGTCCCGCGCCAGCACCGCGGCCACGGCGACCGCGTCCGGCCCGGTGCCGTGCGCCGCGGCGACGTCGAGGACCGCCGCGGGCGCCTCGACGACGAGCCGTCCGTTGGCCAGGGTTTCCTTGACCAGGACGCGCTTCCCGGCCGCGTGCGCCGCTTCGAGGGCACGCCCGGCGGAGGGCTCCAGGAGGTTCCACGTCGACTGCACCGCCGAAAACACCGGCTGCCCGGCCACTTCCAGCGCGAACGCCCGCTCGATCGCGTCCGCCTGCGCCGGCCCCGACGTCGAGAACCCGACCGCCACGCCGTTCGCGGCCAGTTCCGCCAGCGCCTCCACCAACGGCTCGTCGGTGAACAGTGGACTGTCCACAGTGAGCGAATGGACCTGGTAGAGCCCGACCCGCTCCCCCAGCAGCGCCAGGGTTTCCGCCCACTGCGCGGCGAACCGAGCCGCCGAGTGCTCCTTCACCTCGTGCACGTCGGCGTCCAGCCGCCACTCCCCGACGTACGCGTAACCCCACTTGCTGGAGACCTCGACGTCGGCGTGGCCCCGCTGGGCGAGCCAGCCGGCCAGGAACTCCTCCGAGCGCCCGTACGACCGCGCGACGTCGACGTGCCGGACCCCGGCGGCGTAGGCGTCGTCGAGGACCTCGAACGTCGCCGCCCGCATCGACTCCACGTCCCGCGTCGGCGGCAGCGCCCCGTCGCGGCCCAGGTTGATGTACGCCGGCCTGCCGAGCGCTGCCAGGCCGAGCGCGACGCGGTTCACGCCGTCGCCTTGTGCCGCAGGATGGCCAGCCACTGCCCGGAGTTCTGCGCCTGGCGGTGGAGCTTCTCGAGCCGGGCGGCCGGCGCCCGGACGTAGCCCTTGCCGAAGACGGGCGCGATCTGGCGGAGGCTCGCGCCACCCTCGCGCGCGGCGAGGAGCAGCCAGTCCGAGGCGTCGGCGCAGGCGGCCGACGCGCGGCGGAACTCCCCGAGCAGGTCGATCAGCTCCTGGGCGGGCACCTCCCCCGCCTCGACGGCGGCGGCCGTCGTCTCGAGCCACGCCAGGACGTCGGATTCGGTGATGGGCGCGCGAGGCCGCCGGGTTTCTTCGCTCACGGCCCGGAAGTATAGGTCGTTATACGCCGGTATGGTGGGAGGGAAGCCATGACGACACGCACCGAATCCGAGCCTGACGTCGAGCACCTGCTCGACGTCTTCAAGGCGCTCGCGAACCCGGTGCGGCTGCAGGTGCTGCAGTGGCTGCGGGAGCCGGAGCGGCACTTCCCCGTCGAGCGCGCGATCGCCGACCCGGTCGAGGTCGGCGTGTGCGTCAGCCACATCCAGGAGAAGCTGGGGCTCGCGCAGTCGACCGTGTCGGCGTACATGGCCTCGCTCCAGCGCGCCGGGCTGGTCCGGGCGACGCGCGTCGGCAAGTGGACGCACTACAAGCGCGACGAGGCCCGGATCGCGGAGTTCGTCGCCGTGCTCGGCCACTCCCTCTGACCTCTCCCCCATCGTCCGGGCACCACCCCACGGCGTCTCACATCGTAAATATGCGATACTTCGATACATGGGTATGATCGAGAACACGCGGCTCGGCCGCTACGGCATCTGGACGTTCGACTTCGAGGACCAGCCGGCCGGCCTGATCCGGGACTCCGTGCGGGAGCTGGAAGAACTCGGCTGGCCGGCGATCTGGATCCCGGAAAGCGAGCGACGGGAAGCGCTGACGCACGCCGGGTTCCTCCTGGCGGCCACCGAGCGCCTCACCGTCGTCAACGGGATCGCGCAGATCTGGGCGCGCGAGCCCCAGTGGACCCACCACGGCGCCCGGCTGCTGGCCGAGGCCTACCCGGACCGCCACCTGCTGGGCCTCGGCTACGGCGGCGGCCGCCCCGGCACCCGGCCACTGCGGGCAGTGACGGACTACCTCGACGCCCTGGACGCTTTCCCCGAGACACCGGTCCGCCGCCTGCTCGCCGCGTACGGCCCGAAGATGCTGGAGCTGGCCCGCGACCGCTCGGCGGGCGCGCACACCTACCACGTGACCCCGGAGCACACGGCCCAGGCGCGCGAGATCCTCGGCGACGGCCCGTTCCTCGGCGTCGAGCACGCCGTGCTGTTCGAGACCGACGCGGTCAAGGCGCGGGAGATCGCCCGCGCCCACCTGCACATTTACCTCACGACGGAGTACAACGTCGCCAAGTTCCTGCGTCTCGGCTACACCGAAGCGGACATCGACGGCGGCCGCGGCAGCGACCGCCTCGTCGACGACCTCGTCTTCTGGGGCGACCTCGGCACGATCACCGAGCGGCTGAGCGCCCACCTCGACGCCGGCGCCGACCACGTCGGCATCCAGGTGCTCGGGGCCGGACCGAACACCTCCGTCATGCCGCACTGGCGCCGGCTGGCCGAAGCGCTGCTACCCGCCGGCGTCGCGTAGGCCGAACCGCGCGGTGCAGTGCCACACGCGCTTGAGCACCTGGGGATCGTGCCGGCCGGCCCGGACCGCATCGCCGATGACGCGGGCGTCCAGCCACCCGTCTTCGGCGATGTCCGCGCCGGCCCGCAGGACGTCCTCGCCGCGGTAGTCCGCGTGTCCGGCGAGGACGGCCACGGAGAGCCGGAACCCGTGGTGCCAGTACGTCGGGACGCCGGACCCGGCGGCCGCGGCCTCGACGTCGGTGCCGCGGAACGCCGGGTCCAGCACCAGCGCCGCGACGTCGGCCGGAACCCGCAGCGGGCCGTGGATGTGCGCCTCGACGTAGTCGTCGAGTTCGTCGGGCGCGGCCGCTTCGACGAGCGGGAGCAACGGCAGGTGCGCGGCCGTGCCGAAGTCCGACGGCTCGTGGAAGCTGTCGGGGTAGCAGAAAGTCACCCGCGTCAGCACTTCCCGCTTCAGGCGCAGGTGCGCCGAGCCGAACCGGACCGAGCCGCCCGCGGGACGGCGCCGGTGGTTCAGGGAGCCGTACTTCGGCCGTTCCGAAGGCGGCAGTGCGTCGTAGACGCCACCGAAGATCCGGTGCTCCCAGCGCCACCGGTCACCGCCGGGGTGCGCGGTCAGGCCGCCGTTGCCGGTGCCCGTCTCGAACTGCGAGCGATAGACGCCGTCGGCGAGCAGGTGCCGCAGCAGCGGGACACCCGCCACCAAGCGCTCCGGGTGGAAGTGGACGGTGACGTCGAGGTCTTCGGGCAGCGGCGGCCCGGTCACCCGGTCCGCGACGTGCGCCACCGCCGCCTGCCAGCGCGGTTTCCCGCTCCCCCGGACCATGCGCGCCAGCGTACCCCGGCGGTATAGGTCGTTATACACACGCAGACGTCCGAAAACCGCTGGCTCCGGACGCCGCTCGCCGGATTGACTGCGCCCATGGGATTGGCGGGTTTCGGGGTCACGGCGCGGTTCGCGCTGCTGGCCGTGGTCTGGGGTGCGAGTTTCCTGTTCATCAAAGTGGGGCTCGGCGGCCTCTCGCCCGCGCAGGTCGCGCTGGCCAGGGTCGCGTTCGGCGCGCTCGCGCTGGGGTCCGTGCTGGCCGTGCGACGGCGCCCGCTCCCCCGGGATCCCGTGCTGTGGAGTCACCTCGCGGTCGTGTCGGTACTGCTGTGCGTGGTGCCGTTCCTCTTGTTCTCGTGGGCGGAACAGTACATTTCGTCCGGTTTGGCCAGCATCTTCAACGCGACGACCCCGCTCATCACGATGCTGCTGGCGGCCGCGGCACTGCCCGAGGAACGCTTCACCCCGCCGAAGGTCGCCGGGCTGCTGCTCGGGTTCCTCGGCGTGCTCACGATCGTCGGCGTCTGGCACGGCGTAGACGTCTCCCACCAGCTGACCGCGCAGCTCGCCTGCCTCGGCGCGACCACCTGCTACGGCGCGTGCTTCGTCTACATGCGCCGCTTCGTCTCACCACGCGGGACGGACCCGGTGGTCGTCGCGTTCGGGCAGACCGCGGCCGGAACCGTCATCCTGGGACTGCTCGCCCCGGTCATCGCCACGACGCCGGTGCACCTCGACCTCGCCGTGGTGGCGAGCATGGTCGCGCTCGGCGTGTTCGGCACCGGCCTGGCCTACGTCTGGAACGTCCGCATCATCGCCGCCTGGGGCGCGGCCAACGCCTCGGCGGTCACCTACCTGACGCCGGTCTTCGGGGTATTGCTCGGCGTGCTCGTGCTGGGGGAACCGGTGAGCTGGAACCAGCCGGCCGGCGCGCTCCTGGTGGTGCTGGGCATCCTCGCCGCCCACGGCAGGCTCAAGGCCCGCCGCCCCGCCGAACCGGAACTCGTCAGCCGCTAGACACGCCGATGGGGCGGCCGCCGAAGCGACCGCCCCATCGTGCGTCGGAACTACAGGTACTGACCGGTGTTCGTGGCGGTGTCTATCGCCCGCCCCGAGTCCTGGTTCTTGCCGGTGACGAGCGTGCGGATGTAGACGATCCGCTCGCCCTTCTTGCCGGAGATCCGGGCCCAGTCGTCCGGGTTGGTGGTGTTCGGGAGGTCCTCGTTCTCCGCGAACTCGTCGACGATCGCGTCGAGCAGGTGCTGCACGCGGAGACCCGGCTGCTTGGTCTCCAGCACCGACTTGATCGCCGACTTCTTGGCCCGGTCCACGATGTTCTGGATCATCGCGCCCGAGTTGAAGTCGCGGAAGTACAGGACTTCCTTGTCCCCGTTGGCGTAGGTCACCTCGAGGAACCGGTTCTCGTCGCTCTCCTCGTACATCCGCTCGACGGTGTGCTGGATCATCGCGTCGAACGTCGCCTTGGCGTCGCCGCCGAACTCGGCGAGGTCGTCGGCGTGGATCGGCAGGCCTTCGGCCAGGTACTTGGAGAAGATGTCCTTCGCGCCTTCGGCGTCCGGACGCTCGATCTTGATCTTGACGTCGAGCCGGCCCGGCCGCAGGATCGCCGGGTCGATCATGTCCTCGCGGTTGGAGGCGCCGATGACGATGACGTTCTCCAGGCCTTCGACACCGTCGATCTCCGACAGCAGCTGCGGCACGATCGTGGTCTCGACGTCGGACGACACGCCCGACCCACGGGTCCGGAAGATCGAGTCCATCTCGTCGAAGAACACGATCACCGGGGTGCCCTCGGAGGCCTTCTCCCGCGCCCGCTGGAAGATCAGGCGGATGTGCCGCTCGGTCTCCCCGACGAACTTGTTGAGCAGCTCGGGACCCTTGATGTTCAGGAAGTAGGACTTCCCGTCCTCGTTCTCGCCCCGCGCCGCCGCCACCTTCTTGGCCAGCGAGTTCGCCACGGCCTTCGCGATGAGCGTCTTGCCGCAGCCCGGCGGGCCGTAGAGCAGGACACCCTTCGGGGGCCGCAGCTGGTACTCCTGGTACAGGTCCGCGTGCAGGAACGGCAGTTCCACCGCGTCCCGGATCTGCTCGATCTGCCGGGTGAGGCCGCCGATGTCCTCGTAGCGGACGTCCGGCACCTCCTCCAGCACCAGGTCCTCGACCTCCGCCTTCGGCACGCGCTCGTACGCGTATCCGGCCTTGGAGTCGACCAGGAGCGAGTCGCCCGGCTTGAGCGGCTGCTCCGCCAGCAGATCGGAGAGCAGGACCACCCGCTCCTCGTCCGCGTGCCCGACCACCAGCGCGCGGGGGCTGCCGCCCTCGACGTCCGGCGCGAGCACCTCGCGCAACGCGCACACCTCACCGGTGCGCTCGAACCCGCCGCCTTCGACCACGGTGAGCGCCTCGTTGAGCCGCAGCGCCTGGCCGCGCCGCAGCGACGAGATCTCGACCGCGGGCGAAACCGACACCCGCATCTTCCGGCCCGCGGTGAAGACGTCCACCGTGTTGTCCTCGTACGCCTCGACGAAGACGCCGTACCCGGACGGTGGCTGGGCCAGCCGGTCGACCTCTTCGCGCAGGGCGAGGAGCTGTCCTCGCGCTTCGCGCAGCGTCTCGACCAGTTTGGTGTTGCGCTCGGTGAGCTGGCTCACCCTTTCCGAGGCCTCGGCGAGTCGTTGTTCGAGAACTCGGTTCTGCCGTGGCGAGTCCGTCAGTTTGCGGCGCAGCAGCGCCACTTCTTCCTCGAGAAAACGGATCTGCCGAGCCTGCTCGTCCGCCGTCGTCCCAGCTCCGGATGTTGCTGAAGGGTCGGCCTCCTCGCGCCGACCTCCGGGAAGGTCATGATGCATCGGGCACCTCCTCGGAGTGCTTTTCATTCCACGGTACCGGCGATCACCGACAAGAAAAGGCCTTTCCGGATCACAAGATCGGCGCGTCGCGGTTCGCCGGCCTTCCCCAGCACGGACATTCCCGCAGCGCAAGAGGCCATTTCGGTGCCGTGGCACGGGTGTGTCGCGGGTCCGTCCGGGCCGGGGTGAAGCAAGCACAACGGGAGTACCCCGCCCCCGGGGTGCCCAACCGGCGGGACAACGGGCAATTCCGGCCAGTTCCGCCCTAACCGCGCGGCGGGCGGGCCCGGTGGCTAGCATCGGGCCGACATCGGCACCGTCTGCCGGGTCTCTTCGAAGGACGCTAGGGGGCACCACTCATGACCTACCCGCCGCAGCAGCCGGGCGGCTACGGCCAGCAGCCCGGGGGCTACGGGCAGCAGCCCGGGCCCTACGGCCAGCCCCAGCAGGGCGGCTACCCCCAGAGCGGACCGCAGCAGCAGCCGGGCTACGGCGGCACCCAGCAGTTCGGGCAGCAGGACCCGTACGGCCAGCCTCAGCAGTTCGGCCAGCCCGACCCGTACGGCCAGCCCCAGCAGGGCGGCTACCCGCCCCAGACGGGCGCTCAGCCCCAGCAGGGCTACCCCCAGTACGGGCAGCAGGACCAGTGGGGCCAGCCGCAGCAGGGCTACGACCAGTACGGGGGCGGCGGCTTCGGCGACGCGCCCCCGCCCAAGAAGAAGAAAACCGGTCTCATCATCGGCATCGCGGTCGGCGCCGTGATCCTGGTCGGCGGCGGCGTGACCGCGATCGTCCTGGCCAACAAGGGTGACGACACCGCCGCCCCGCCGGCCACCAGCAGCTCGGCGGCGCCGACGTCGGCACCCAAGACGTCCGCCACGAAGCCCAAGACGACCTCGCCGTCGAAGCCGTCCACGAGCAGCAGCAAGCCGGCGGAGGGCCCGGCCCCCGCCGGGCAGGCCAGCTCGAAGGAGCTGTTCGACACCACGATCGCGGCCTACAACGCCAGCGACGAGAAGGCGCTCGGCGACGTCATCTGCCGCAGCGTCTACGACGGCAAGACGGGCGACATCCCGAAGGTCACGGTCAAGCTGACCGGCGACCCGACCGAGACCGGCGACAAGGCCACCGTGCGCTACTCCGCGACGGACGGGACCAAGACCAAGGTCGGCACCATGTCGGCGCAGAAGGAATCCGGTCTGTGGTGCCTGTCCAACGTGAAGGCGGACGGCTCGTGAGCCGCCGCCGTCGGTGAAGCGCGCGCTCGTCGCCGGGCTGGTCCTGCTCGGCGTGGCCGGCGCGGGCGTGGTGCTGGGACTGCTGCTCGTCGCGCCGTCCGGCGCCCCGCCCGCCCCGTCGAGCACCCCCC
>NZ_JAAGNB010000886.1:0-1568 GCF_010550475.1 Amycolatopsis sp. SID8362 | reverse complement strand
GCCCGGCCGGTCCGAAGCCACGTCCAGCGCCTGGAGGGCACCCGCGCTCGCGCGGATCGCGTCCGTCAGCCCGTGCTCGGCCTCGGCCAGGCCGACGTACTCCGGCCGGGCCGGCGAAGCCAGCGAGTAGACGGTCCACCGGACCAGGCCTTCGGCGATCGGCTCCGGCACGATGCCGAAGCCGAGGTCCGCGAGCACCACCGCGTCGCCCGCGCGCAGCGCCGCGTCGGTGAACGGGCCGCCGCCGCCGAGGCCGCGGACGTCGCCCGGGACCGGCAGGACCAGCTGGAGGGATTTCGCTCCCTGCGAACGCAGCGCCATCAGCAGCTGGACGGGGGTGGCCGCCCGGTTGAAGGCCAGCGGCAGCGCGAACGCCTCCGCGGCGGCCGCGTCGGCGGCCACGACGTCGTGGGCTTCACCCCACGCGAGCAGGGCGTCGAGCACATCGTCGGAAGCGGCGGCTCCGTTCAGCCACGCGCTGGACCACACCGCGAAAGTCGCACTGGGACGGCACACGACGCCCTATTTTACCGGCTCGTCCCGCACCGGCGGAGCGCGCCCACGCTGGAGTCGCTCCACATCGACGGGCCGCCGATCCGGCAGTAGCGTCGAACGGGTGAACGCTGTTCCAGACGCTCTTCCCCGCACCGCCGGGGCCCTGCGCGCGGCCGGGTACGAGCCGCGGCCGATCGCGCGAGAGATCCACGACAACCTGCTGACCGCCCTCAAGAACGGCGAAGACGCGTGGCCCGGCATCGTCGGGTTCTCCCGCACCGTGCTGCCACAGCTCGAACGCGCGCTGCTGGCCGGGCACGACGTCGTCCTGCTCGGCGAACGCGGCCAGGGCAAGACCCGCCTGCTGCGCACCCTCGCCGGCCTGCTCGACGAATGGACGCCCGTCATCGAAGGCTCGGAGCTGGGCGAACACCCGCTCCAGCCGATCACGCCCGCGTCGATCCGCCGTGCCGCCGAGCTCGGCGACGACCTGCCGGTGGCCTGGCGCCACCGCTCCGAGCGCTACACCGAAAAGCTCGCCACGCCGGACACCTCGGTCGGCGACCTGATCGGCGACGTCGACCCGGTGAAGGTCGCCGAAGGCCGCAGCCTCGGTGACCCCGAGACCATCCACTTCGGCTTGGTCCCGCGCGCCCACCGCGGCATCGTCGCCATCAACGAGCTGCCCGACCTCGCCGAGCGCATCCAGGTCGCGCTGCTCAACGTGATGGAGGAGCGCGACATCCAGGTCCGCGGCTACACGCTGCGGCTGCCGCTGGACGTCCTGCTCGCCGCCACCGCGAACCCCGAGGACTACACCAACCGCGGCCGGATCATCACCCCGCTCAAGGACCGCTTCGGCGCGGAGATCCGCACCCACTACCCCCTGGACGTCGAGGCGGAGGTGGCCGTCGTCCGGCAGGAGGCGAACCTCGTCGCCGAGGTCGGGGAGCCGCTGCTGGAGGTCCTCGCCCGGTTCGTCCGGAACCTGCGCGAGTCCACGGTCATCGACCAGCGCTCCGGCGTTTCGGCGCGGTTCGCCGTCGCCGCGGCGGAAACCGTGGCGGCCGCGG
>NZ_JAAGNB010000847.1:0-791 GCF_010550475.1 Amycolatopsis sp. SID8362 | reverse complement strand
CGGCGCGGCGTCCCCGTCACGCGTGCCCGGGGCCCGCGCCGAGACGATGCCCTCGCCGGGCGCGGACAGGTCGGGCTTGACCGCGTAGTCGCCGAGGCGCGGCCCGCGGTTGGAGAACGGGCTGGTGACGTCGGCCGCGGACACGCTGCCGACGGCGAGCGCGGCATCGGCAGCGGCAGGCGCCACGACCGGCAGGGGCTCGGGCAGGTCGAGCGTCCGGTCGTTCCCGGCGGGAGCGACGAAGAGCGTGCCGTACCGCGCGGTGAGCGCGTTCACCGCCTGGGACAACGGATCCGTGCCGTCGGTCGCGTCGCCGCCGAGGCTGAGGTTGACCACCGGCACCTGCGGCGCGAGCCACTCCATCCCGGCGATCACCGCCGACTCCGGGCAGCCGTAGGCGACGCAGACCTTGCCGCTGATCAGCTTCGCGTCCGGGGCCACGCCGCGGTAGCGGCCCCCGGAGGCGGCGCCGGTGCCGGCGATGATGCCCGCGACGTGCGTGCCGTGCCCGAGGTCGTCGCTCGCGTCCGGCCGGGTCCCGGTGAAGTCCTTGGCGGCCACGACCTTTCCGGCCAGGTCCGGGTGGTCGGCCTTGACGCCGGTGTCGAGCAGCCCGACGGTGACCCCGCTGCCGGTGTAGCCGGCCTGCCAGGCGGCCGGGGCGCCGATCTGGGGCACGCTGACGTCGAGCGCCGGGGTGGCCAGGCCGTCGAGCCACACCTTGCCGATGCCGGGCGGCAGCGTGCCCGGCGACGCGGTGAGCCACGTCCAGAAGTCCGTGCCGCGCCGCC
>NZ_JAAGNB010000799.1:0-4802 GCF_010550475.1 Amycolatopsis sp. SID8362 | reverse complement strand
GCGGTCGCGTCCCGCGCCGAGGGCGGCGTCGTCCGGTTCGACGCCGACCACCGTGCAGCCGCCGCCGGCGAACAGGGCCGCGAGCGCGGACCCGGCGGTGCCCAGGCCGAACACCCAGATCGTGGGCATGGTGCGTGTCATGGCTTCCGTCCCTTCACGGTCGGTCAGCGGGTCTCCCGCTGGAAGGTGCGCGCGCCCCACCAGACGGCGAGGGCGGCGATCCCGAAGAGCATCAGTGCGCCGAGGGCGACGCCGACCGGCGGCAGGTCCCCGGTGAAGCTGGCCCGGCTGATGTCGACCACGTACGACAGCGGGTTGAGCCGCGAGAGCACGAACAGCCAGGTGGGCGCGAACTGCGGGGTGATCGGCAGCAGGATCCCCGACAGCAGCACGATCGGCAGCAGCAGCACGTTGAGCACGGCGGAGAACGCCGTCTCGTTGTTCATCCGCAGCGCGATCGAGTTCGACAGCGTCGCCAGGGTCAGCGAGAGCAGCGCGGCGATGACCAGGCAGACGACGATGCCGACGGCCGGGGCCGACACGTCGAACAGCAGCGAAGCGATCACGATCAGCAGCACGGCCTGGAACAGCGTGCTGACCACGATGGTCAGCACCTTGCCCAGCATCAGCGCGGCCCGGCTGCTCGGGGTGACCCGCAGCCGCTCCAGCACCCCGGCGTTCTGGTCGGTCAGGATCGAGTAGCCGGCGAAGGAGGCGTTGAGCAGCGCGATCTGCACGATCAGGCCGGGGGTCAGCACCATCCACGTTTTGCCCGGCCCGAACCCGGGGGTGCTCGCGGCGAGCTTTTCCATGAGCGGGCCGAACAGCACCAGGTAGAGCACCGGCTGCATCATGCCGATCACGATGAAAGCCTTGTTCCGCAGGGAAACGGCCAGTTCGGCGCGGAAGATCAGCAGGGTGTCACGCACCACGGCCGTCCGCCTCCTTCTCGTCGGTGGGTTCGGGGCGGGGCGCCTCGCCGTCGCGCAGGCTGCGGCCGGTGAGGAGGAAGAACACGTCGTCGAGGGTGGGACGGCGGACGTTCAGCGAAGTGGTGAGGACGCCCGCGTTGTCCAGCGCGCGCAGCAGCACCGGCACGGCCAGGTCTCCGCGCGGCACGCGGAAGCGGATGACCTCGCCGGTGACGCTCGTGCCCTCGGCACCGGGCAGGCCCGAGACGATGCCCGCGGCTTGGGTCACGGTCTCCGGCGGCACGGCGAGCGTGACCTCGTCGCCGGACACTTTGGCCTTGAGCACGTCCGGCGTGCCCTCGGCGACGATCCGGCCGTGGTCGATGACCAGCACCCGGTCGGCGAGGGCGTCGGCCTCGTCCAGGTAGTGGGTGGTAAGGAAGACCGTGACGCCGTGCTCGGATCGCAGCGCCCGGATGTGGTTCCACAGGTTGGCCCGGCTCTGCGGGTCGAGCCCGGTCGTCGGCTCGTCGAGGAAGACGAGCTTCGGCGAGTGGATCAGGCCCAGCGCGAGGTCGAGCCGTCGCCGCTGCCCGCCGGAAAGCGTGCTGGTGAGCCGGTTGTCGAGCCCGGTGAGCTCGAGCTGGCCGGTGATTTCCCCGGCCCGGGCGCGCACCTGGTTCTTCGACAGCCCGTACAGGCGGCCCTGGAGGTGGAGCTCCTCGCTGACCTTGCGGTCGGCGACGGTGCCGCCGCCCTGGGCCACGTAGCCGAGCTGCCGGCGCACCCGGGTCGCCTCGGTCAGCAGGTCGCAGCCGGCGATCGTGGCCGTTCCCGCGGTCGGCTTCAGCAGCGTCGTCAGCATGCGCAGGGTGGTCGTCTTGCCGGCGCCGTTGGGGCCGAGGAAGGCGACCAGCTCACCGTCGGCCACGTCCAGGTCGACCCCGCGCACCGCGTCGACCGTGCGGCCCTGCGCGGTGAAGCGCCGCGCCAACCCACGAGCCGTGATCATGAGAGCCCCTCTCGGCCTCTTCGGGCGTTGTCAGGGGGCCGACAGTAGAACCGCGCCCCCGGGGAAAACCCTCGACTTTCCGCGGCAGCCGGGCGGCGGCGGAACTAGGGGTTTCCCGGGTGCGCCCGGACGAGACTGTCGCGGTGACGTCCGGACGACGAGTGCCCTCGGCCTGCCCTCCCGAGCGTCCATGACCCTGCCGACCTCGCCGCGCCGGCGCGGCCGTGGACCCGGCCCGCCGGAACGCGCGTCCCGCGAGCCCGGCTCCGCCCTGCTCGCGGGATCCCGCGCGGATCACCCCTGCCTGCCGGCCGCTGAGATGGGTTGCTGATATGGACAACGAGAAGAAGCTCCGCGACTACCTCAAGCGCACCGGCGCGGACCTGGTGCGGACGCGGCAGCGGGTGGCCGAGCTCGAAGCGCGGGCGCGGGAGCCGATCGCCATCGTCGGCATGAGCTGCCGGTACCCGGGCGGCGTGTCGAGCCCGGAACAGCTGTGGGACCTGCTTTCCCGCGGCGAGGACGGCATCTCCGGGTTCCCCGCCGACCGCGGCTGGGACTTGGCCGCCCTCGGCGAGCCCGGCGGCAAGGACGCCTCGTCGACGTTGGCCGGCGGATTCCTCCACGACGCCCCGGACTTCGACGCGGACTTCTTCGGCATCTCGCCGCGCGAGGCGATGGAAATGGATCCGCAGCAGCGGGTGCTGCTGGAGGCGGCGTGGGAGGCGTTCGAGCGCGCCGGGATCGACCCCGGCTCGCTCAAGGGCAGCCGCACCGGCGTGTTCGTCGGCGCCATGGCCCAGGACTACATGTCCGCCCTGACCGGGGATTCCGAGGGCTTCGTGCTGACGGGCAACACGAACAGCGTGCTGTCCGGCCGCCTGTCCTACACCTTCGGCGTCGTGGGCCCGGCGGTCACCGTCGACACGGCGTGCTCGTCGTCTCTGGTCGCGCTGCACCTGGCCGCCCAGTCGCTGCGCTCCGGCGAGTCCACGCTGGCACTGGCCGGTGGTGTCACGGTGATGTCGAGCCCGACGACGTTCGTCGAGTTCAGCCGCCAGGGCGGCCTGGCCGCCGACGGCCGCTGCCGCTCCTTCGCCGACTCCGCCGAGGGCACCGGCTGGGCCGAGGGCGTCGGCCTGCTCGTGCTGGAACGGCTTTCCGACGCGCAGCGCCACGGCCACGAGGTGCTGGCCGTGGTCCGGGGGACCGCGGTCAACCAGGACGGCGCGTCCAACGGCCTCACGGCCCCCAATGGACCTTCGCAGCAGCAGGTCATCCAGCAGGCGCTGAAGAACGCCGGGCTGGCACCGTCCGATGTGGACGTCGTCGAGGCGCACGGCACCGGCACCACCCTGGGTGACCCGGTCGAGGCCCAGGCGCTGCTGGCGACGTACGGCCAGGACCGCGAACGCCCGCTGCTGCTGGGCTCGGTGAAGTCGAACATCAGCCACACCCAGGCCGCGGCCGGGGTCGCCGGGATCATCAAGATGGTACTGGCGATGCGCCACGGCGTGGTCCCGAAGACGCTGCACGTCGACGCGCCGACGTCCTATGTGGACTGGACGGCCGGCTCGGTCGAGCTGGTCACCGAGCCGCGGCCGTGGCCCGAGACCGGCGGACCGCGGCGCGCGGGCGTCTCGTCGTTCGGCATCAGCGGCACCAACGCCCACAGCGTGCTCGAGCAGGCCCCGGCGGCCGAACCCGCGGCGGAGCCCGCCGAACTCACCGGCCCGGCGCTGTACCCGGTGTCGGGCAAGACCCCCGAGGCGCTGGCCGCGCAGGCCGCCGCCCTCGTGCCGGTCGTGACGTCCGGCGTGCCGCTGGCGGACTTAGCGTTTTCGCTGGCGAAGTCCCGGGCGGCCTTCGAGCACCGCGCGGTGGTCGTCGCGGACGGCCGCGACGAACTGGTGGCTGCCCTGACGGCACTGGCGGCCGGCGAGCAGGTACCCGCGGTCGTCCGCGACCGCGTCCAGGCCAAGGCGAAGCTGGCCGTGCTCTTCGCCGGGCAGGGTTCGCAGCGGCTCGGGATGGGCCGGGAGTTGTATGAGCGGTACCCGGTTTTCGCTGATGCACTTGACGCGGTGTTCGCGCGGCTTCCGGTGCGTGAGGTGGTCTTCGGTGAGGACGCCGCGTTGCTGGATCGGACGGAGTGGGCGCAGCCTGCCTTGTTCGCTCTGGAAGTGGCGCTGTACCGGCTGGTGGAGTCGTGGGGTGTTCGCCCGGACTTCGTTGCGGGGCATTCGATCGGTGAGATCGCGGCCGCTCATGTGGCCGGTGTTTTGTCGTTGGAGGACGCGTGCACGCTGGTGTCCGCGCGGGCGCGGTTGATGCAGGCGTTGCCCGCCGGGGGCGCGATGGTGTCGCTGGTGGCCTCGGAAGAAGAAGTTCTGCCGTTGCTGGTTGATGGGGTGTCGATTGCGGCGGTGAATGGTCCGCGTTCGGTGGTGATTTCCGGTGTTGAGGACCGTGTTCTGGAGATTGCTGCGAGGTTTGAGAAGTCGAAGCGGCTCATGGTGTCGCATGCGTTCCATTCGTTGTTGATGGATCCGATGTTGGACGAGTTCCGTGCGGTTGTTGAGGGTTTGGAGTTCGCTGAGCCGACGGTTCCGGTGGTTGCTGCTGGGGATGTGACGTCGCCGGAGTACTTGGTGACTCATGTGCGGGAGACTGTGCGGTTCGCCGACGGCATCGAGCGGCTGCGTGGGCAGCGCGTCACCACCTTCCTCGAACTCGGGCCCGACGGTGTCCTCTCCGCGCTGGTCCGTGCGTCCTTCGCGGAGGCCGCCGCGCTGCCCCTGCTGCGCCCCGGCCGTCCCGAAGCCCGCACCGCTCTCGCGGCCGTGGCCGGGCTGCACGCTCGCGGCCTCGCCGCCGAC
>NZ_JAAGNB010000760.1:0-809 GCF_010550475.1 Amycolatopsis sp. SID8362 | reverse complement strand
TTCGAGCGCCAGCCGGCCCAGCGCCGCCGCCGGAGCGGGCGGGAGCACGGCCCGGACGACGGGCACGGCGGCGGCCACGGCGGCCGCGAGACTTTCCCCCATGCGGCCACCTTGCCAGAACGGCACGGGGCGCGGGTCAGCCTTCGGGGTAGAACAGGAACAGGGTGCAGCCGGTCGCGCTCGCGGGCACGTGCCAGGACCCGGCCGGCGCGTGCAGGAAGGTGCCCGCCGGGTAGTCGCGGGCACCGTCGTGGAACGTGCCCGCGACGACGAAGACCTCCTCGGGCCCGGGTTCGTGGACGTCGCGGCGCGGCCACGACGTGCCGGCGTCCATCTCCAGGACACCGGCGTGCGCGGCGCCATCAGTCCACAGTGGACGGAAGCGGATGCCGGGGAACAGTTCGCGGACCGGGGCTTCCGTGACGGCGGCGGAGGTGTAGCCGTCCTGGTCGAGGATCTCGGGGTGCATGTCCGCCACCCTGCCCGCGCGCGGCGACCCGGGCCAGTGTCCGAGACGACACCCTGGGGTACTTTCGTGCCATGCATCGCGTGGTGGCACTGGTGCGGCCGGTGCAGTCGACGTTCGAGCTCGGCATCGCCGCCGAGGTCTTCGGCACGCCACGGGCCGGCGTGCCGCGGCACTACGCGTTCGACGTGTGCGCCGAGACCCCCGGCCCGGTCCCGACGACGGCCGGGTACGCGATGTCCGTCCCCCGTGGACTGTCGGCGCTCGCCGCCGCCGACACCGTCCTCATCCCGGGCTGGGCGCCGGTCGAAGCCCCGCTGTCCCCGCGCGTCCGGCGCGCGCT
>NZ_JAAGNB010000709.1:0-2002 GCF_010550475.1 Amycolatopsis sp. SID8362 | reverse complement strand
ACCGTCGTCGCCGCCGGTCGGCACGCCGGTGCCCGCGAACAAGGCGGCGTCGAACCCGCCGCGCCCGACCGCGGCGTTCATGCCGATGCGCTCGCCGTCCGCGCCGCCGAACACCCCGCCCAGACCGATGCCCGCGGCCGCGCCGTCGGCCAGGGCACCGCAGTACTCGGCGAACCCGCCGAAACCGGACAACAAGCGCAAGTATGCGATCTTCGCCGGGGCGGGCGCCGCGGTCGTCGTGGTCGCGGTGGTCCTGTTCCTGGTGCTGAACTCCGCCAACGGCGGCTCCGGCGGCGACCAGACCGCCCAGTCGCCGGGCACCCAGCCGACGACGGGCCACACCACGCCGAAGAGCGGCGAGAGCAGCGCGACGAACGCGCCCGCCGGGCTCGGCAAGACCGTCCCGGAAAGCAAGATCACCGACTTCGGGGCCGCCGGCCGCGCGCTCACGGCGTTCTACGACAACCCCGCCGGCGGCTGGTCGAAGCTGACCCCGGCCGCCCAGCAGGTGTACGGCAGCGAGCAGGCCTTCGCCGACTACTGGGCGAACAACAAGGTCACCGACTACGCCAGCGCCCGCGCGGACAGCGGCGGCTCGAACTCCGACGGTTCGATCACGATGAACCTGACGGTCAACGGCACGCGCAACGGCTACCGGATCGTCATGAGCGGTGGCCAGATGCTCATCGACGCCGACACCCGGCTCGGCCCGCAGGGCGCGGCCGGCTCCGGCTACTGAGACTTAACGCGCCGCTGGTGGGCTGACGGGCGCCGATGGCCTACCGTGGGGGTATGGCCGAGAACGGAGCTTCGCTGCCGGGCCAGAATCCTCGCTTCCACGAGGACCTGGTCGGCCTGGACCCCTACGACCCCGAGGCGCGCGCCTTCGCCGAGCACCTCGACCGGATGGAACGCTCCGGTCCGAACTTCACCATCGAGGCGGCGCTGGACGGCGTGGCCGACTTCGCCGACTCCAGCAACCGCCTCGGCGGGCTGCGCTACTGGGTGTCGGCCCTGATCGTGGTGCTCATCGTGCTCGGCGTGATCGTGACCGCATGGGACATCGTGGTGCACGCCCTCGCCTGGCTCGCGGCGTAACGTGGATCGGGTGAAAGGTATGAAACCCGTTGTCGGCGCGACCCCGCGCGTCGTGAAGTCCGAGCAGGAATGGCGGCAGCAGCTCAGCCCCGACGAGTACGCCGTGCTCCGCCAGGCGGGCACCGAACGGCCGTTCACCGGCGAGTACACCGACACGAAGACGACCGGCGTCTACGAGTGCCGCGCGTGCGGTGCGGAGCTGTTCCGCAGCGACACGAAGTTCGAGAGCCACTGCGGCTGGCCGTCCTTCTTCGACCCGGCCGACTCCGACGCCGTGCTGCTGCGTGAAGACCGCGCGATGGGCATGAAGCGGATCGAGGTGCTCTGCGCCTCCTGCCACAGCCACCTCGGACACGTCTTCGAGGGCGAGGGCTATCCGACGCCCACCGACCAGCGCTACTGCATCAACTCGATCTCGCTGAAACTGGTCCCCGAGTCCTAAATCCTCCTTAAGCGAGCAACCCGCCGCCCTTCCTCGAACGTAGTCTCCGCACACGGACGAGGGAGGGCGGACTCATGACCGACACCTGGGGTATTCCCGGACCGGTGTTCGCGGGCCTGTACCTGGCCCTGCTGCTCCTCACGGCGCTGGTGGCCTTGGTACGCCTGGCGCTGCTGGCGCGCGGGCACGCCGGCGGAGCGCCGAAGCGGGCCGAAGAACTCGCGCTGCTGACCGGCGGGCGGCTGCGCGCCGCCGAAGTCGTCGTCGCGCGCCTGCTGGACCAGCAGGTCATCCGGCTGGACGGCACCGGCCGGGTCTCGCGGGTCAAGGGCTCGGCGATCGACGCGCTGGACCGCGCGGCGCTGGAGAAGGTCGGCAAGCACGGTTCCGCGGTCGACCGGGTGCGCGCGGCCGTCGCCGAGCACCCGGAGCTGCGGGAGCTGGAAACCGCGCTGGCCGGCC
>NZ_JAAGNB010000650.1:0-12477 GCF_010550475.1 Amycolatopsis sp. SID8362 | reverse complement strand
CGCGTTCACCGTCGCCGGCCCGGCCGCGCCCCCGGCGGCCGCCGCCGGGTCCGGCGGGGTCCGGATCGCCTACTACGACCAGTGGAGCATCTACCAGAACGCCTACTACCTGAAGAACGTCGACGCCATCGCCGGCGACCTCGACTACCTGCTCTACGACTTCGAGAACATCGATCCCACCAACCTGACCTGCTTCGAAACCACGAAGGCGACGACGCCGGATCCGGGCGGCGAGACCGACCCGAACGCCGGTGACGGCGCCGAAGACCAGTTCGCCGACTACCAGAAGACGTTCGGCTCGGACATCAGCGTCGACGGCACCGCCGACACCTGGAACCAGCCGATCGCCGGCAACTTCCACCAGTTGCAGGAGCTCAAGGCAAAGCACCCGAACCTCAAGGTGCTGCTGTCGATCGGCGGCTGGACGTACTCGAAGTACTTCTCCGACGCCGCCGCGACGGACGCGTCGCGCAAGAAGTTCGTCAGCTCGTGCCTCGACATGTTCATCAAGGGAAACATCCCGGCGTCGGGCGGCTACGGCGGCCCGGGCACCGCGGCGGGCATCTTCGACGGGGTCGACATCGACTGGGAGTACCCGGGTTCGCCGACCGGGCACCTCGGCAACCACTACAGCGCCGCCGACACGGCGAACTACACCGCGCTGATGGCGGAGTTCCGCGCCGAGCTGGACGCCTTGGGCGGCAAGCACTACGCGCTCTCGGCCGCGCTCCCCGGCGGCCAGGACAAGATCGCGAAGATCCAGACCGACAAGATCGGGCAGTACCTGGACTTCGGCAACGCGATGACCTACGACATGCACGGCGCGTGGGACGCGACCGGCCCGACGAACTTCCAGGACCCGCTCTACTCGTCGCCGGGTGACCCGTCCGGCACGATCCCGCCGGGCACCGAGAAGTACACGATCGACTCGGTGGTCAAGGACTACCTGCACGGCAACAGCGCGTACGGCATCCCGGGCGGCTTCCCCGCGGCCAAGCTGACGCTGGGCATCCCGTTCTACTACCGCGGCTGGACGGGGGTGCCCGCCGGCTCGAACCACGGCCTGTACCAGTCGGCTTCGGGCCCGTCGGCCGGGCATCCGTTGAGCGGCAACGTCCCCGGCGTCGCGATGTACAAGGAGCTGTCCGGCGTCGTCGACAACCCGGCCGACACGTACTGGGACCCGGTCACCCAGTCGGCGTGGTTCTACGACGGGACGAACTTCTACGGCGGCTCTTCGGCGCAGTCGGTCCGGGCCCGCACGGACTACATCCACTGCACCGGCCTGGGCGGCGCGATGATGTTCTCGCTCTACGACCTGGACCCGGGTTCGACGTTGTTCCACGCGGTGGTCAACGGCCTCGCGGCCTCGACGCCGAGCTGCTCGACGCCACCGCCGACCACCACTCCCCCGACAACCACGACGCCGACCACACCCACGACCCCGACCACCCCGACCACTCCGCCGACAACCACGACGACGCCGCCGTCGATCCCCGCGTGGGCACCGTGGACCGCCTACGCGGCCGGCACCAAGGTGACCTACAACGGCCAGACGTACACGTGTCGCCAGGCACACACGTCCCAACCGGGCTGGGAACCCCCCAACGTCCCCGCCCTCTGGCTGGCCGGCTGAGCAGTCTGCCGCGGCTTGTCGTGAGTGTTCAGGGCGGTTCTAACCGCCCTGAACACTCACGAGGTCAGTTGCCGTTGGGGGCACCGACTCCGGGCGCGGGGGCCGTCGCGTTGCCCGCGATGCCGTAGCGCCCGGCCCCGCCGTCGAGCTGTTCCTTCAGCGCCAGGATCGTGCTCACCCGCCCGGCCGAGCTGTCCACGTTGTCCACAGTGGACAGGATCGACGTCGCCGACGTGTCCGCGCGGACGACGCCGAGCGCGCCCGTGCCGCCGGCCGAACCGGCGTCGCCCGCGAGCACCGTGCCGGCGCCGGAGCGGTCGAGCTGCGTGGCGAAGCGGGCGATCGTCGCCGCGCGGTCGCCCGCGCCGTCGCCGGTGGCCTGGGCGCCGGTCAGCACGATCGCCAGCTGCGCCGGCTTCACGTCCCCGCCCGCCTTGACGAAGCCGCCGTCGGTGAGCCCGCCGATCGCGGCCGCGAGCTCCTCACCCGAGGACTGCGGCTTCGCGGTGGTCTTGTCCAGCAGCAGCACCGAGCCGAGCAGCGCACCGGCCAGCGTGCCGGAGTCGCCCGCGGTCGGGAACTTCGAGCCGGCCGGCTGCAGCCGCGTGACGACGTCGCGGAGCTGGTCGGCCTTGTCGGGGTCGCCGAACGCCGCGGTCAGCTGGACCTCGCCGGTCACCGAAGCACCGGACTGGCCGATCAGCTGCTTGAGCGCGTCCCGGTCGGCCGGGCGCGCGTCCTCGGTGGTCACCAGCACCACCGACCGCTTGTCGAGCGCGCCGGCGACGACCTTCGGGCCCATCGAGCCGGCGAACGCGTCGGCATCGGCGAGCCGGGCGTTGAGCGCGTTGCGCTGTGCCTCGAGATCGGACACCTGGCTGCCGAGGTCCTTCTTCTCGCCCGCGAGACCCGACAGCAGCGTGCCGTTCAGCGCGGTCGAGCCGAGCACGACGCCGACGGCCAGCGCGAGGAAGCAGGCGGCGATGGAAACGACGTGGTAGCGCAGCGAAATCACGTGAACAATCCCTTGACCCAGGCGAAGAGCGAATTCCAGGTGTCGCGCAGCCAGTCCAGGTAGACCGAGCCGACGTCGGACACCAGCAGGGCCGCGGCGACCACCACGACCGCGGCGAGCACGAGCAGGACGACCGCACCGATCGACACCCGGCTGCGGTGCAGCGTCGCCACCGCTTTCCCGTCGACGAGCTTCGTGCCGAGCTTCAGCCGGGTCAGGAACGTCGACGGGTTCGAACCGGACCGGCCGTGGTCGAGGAATTCGCGCAGGGTCGCCTGGAACCCGACGGTGACGACCAGGCTCGCGCCGTGCGCGTCGGCCAGCAGCAGCGCGAGGTCCTCGGCGTTGCCGGACGCGGGGAACGTCACCGCGCCGATGCCGAGGTCCTGGATCCGCTCGACGCCGGGCGCGTGCCCGTCGGGCTGGGCGGGCACCACGACCTCGGCGCCCCCGCGCAGCGTGGCGGTGCCGATGCCGGTGGGGTCGCCGACGATGATGTCCGGCTGGTAGCCCTGCACGCGCAGGGTGTCCGCGCCGGCGTCCACGCCGACCAGCACCGGGCGGTGCTCGGCGATGTACTTCTTGAGCTTCTTGAGGTCCTCGGCGTGCCCGTTGCCGCCCGCGACGACCAGCACGTGCCGGTCGCGGATCTGCGCCTTCAGCTCCGGCACGCCGACCCCGTCGAGGATCAGCGTGCGCTCGCGGCGCAGGAACTCGATGGTGTTGGCCGAGAACGCTTCGAGCTGCGTCGACATCCCGGCCTTGGCCTCGATCATCTGGTCGGCGACGCTGTCGGCGCTCTGTTCGATGCCGGAGGCGACCTGTCGCTCGCCGACGTACACGACGCCGTCGAGCAGGCGCAGCTTCGTGCCGTCCTTGATCGTGCGCAGCAGCTCGCCGCCGACCGAGTCGACGAGCGGGATGCCGGCGGCGACGAGGATCTCCGGGCCCATGTTCGGGAACCGGCCGGAGATCGACGGCGACGCGTTGACCACGCCGGCGACCTCGGCCTCGACCAGGGCGTCGGCCGTCGCGCGGTCGAGGTCCAGCTGGTCGAGCACGACGATGTCGCCGGGACTGATCCGGCGCAGCAGCTCCCGGGTCCGGCGATCCACGCGGGCGACGCCGCTGATCCCCGGGAGGGGTTCTTGGTTCCGCGTGAGCAGGCCGGTGAGCTTCATGTGGCCGATGGTGACAAATTTGCTCGTGGGACGACGGACGCCACGCCGTAGCCGCTGTGACTCGTTGTGGTGAGCCCCGTCGCCATCCCCCGCGCGGGTCAGGCGTCGGACTCCTCCGACAGCGAGCCGAAGCCGAGGTTCAGCCAGGGACTCGCCGGGTCCTGAAGGAGCTGGTGGTGGACCCGCACGGCCGCCGGGTACCACTCACCGAAGTCGTCGCCGTCGGCGTGCAGCACCCGGCCCATGACGTACCCGGCCGACAGGTCGGCCCATGACTGGTGGTAGCGGCGCGCCAGCGAGCCGGCTTCGAGCACCATCAGCTCGGCGGTGAGCGCGTCGCAGTAGCCTGCCGCCAGCCCGGCGCGGGCGATCGCGACCGCCCGGCCGACGTCCCAGGACAGCGCCGTCGTGACGAACCCGTCCGCGTCGACCAGGCCGTCGGCGCGGAACCGCTGCTCGTACCGGGACACGCGGCGGACGGTGTGGCGCAGCTCGTCGGCCTGGTCGGCGGCGTCGTTCTCCGCGCACCACCGGTCCACCAGCCCGGCCCAGGTCAGCGGGTCGAACTCGCCGCCCGGCAGCCCGTACTCGGCGGCGAACCGCAGGCGCAGCATGAGCACCAGGTTGCCGGGCGTCAGCGCGTAGCCGTCGCCGATCAGCCGGGTCATGGTCGCGCGCCACTCCGGCGGGTCGGGCACGCTCCACCAGTCGCGCAGGCCGCGGACCTCGGCGACGTAGTCGTGGAAGCGCGCGTCGAGGACGTTCCACGGCGTGGCTTCGAGGACGGCGAGGTGCGCGCCGCAGGCGAGCGCGTGCGCGATCGGCCCCTCGAGGTGCCCGTACGGCGCCGTGATCAGCCGCTCGACCTGCTCCTCCAGCGGCGTGACGTCCTCGAGGTGCGCGTCGAGCCACGGCTGCAGCGTCGCACCCGGCAGCCGCCACTCGCCGCGCGTGCCGCGGTTGAACACGACCCGCTCGTGCCGCCCGACGCCGTCGACCGCCCAGTCCAGCGCGCCGCTCATGGCCACGACGTCCGGGCCGAGGTCGGGCAGCGCGCCGCGGGTGAAGACCTGGAGGAACTCGTCGCCACCGGTCTCGAAGTAGACGTTCGGGAAGGTCTCCGCCCGCTCGTCGAGGATGCTGCGGGCGTCCACCCGCCGGATCGGCACGAACAGCTCCTCGCCGGCGAGGAGGCCGAGGTAGCGGTCGAGGTCGCCGTCCCGCCGCGCGGCGGCGAGCTGGGCTTCGACATCGGCGGGCGGCGGCAGCATCACGGGGCGGCTCCCTCCGATCGGCCGGTCAGCACGACGAGCTTGCCCGCCGTCCGGTTGTGCTCCAGGTCGTCGTGCGCCTGCCGGATCTCCGCCATCGGGTAGACCTTCGCCGGGCCGAGGCTGGCTTCGCCGGCCGCGATCCGGTCGAGGTACCGCTGGAGGACGGAGGCGGGCAGGTCGTCCGCCTCACCACCATAAGCGGTCAGCCGCACCCCGGCGGGAAGGTAGCCGATCGGATAAAAATTCTTGACCGTCCACTGGTTCGACAACATGCCCGTGAAGCAGACGGTGCCGTGCACGCGGGTGGCGTTCAGGGTGTCCGGCAGGGTCGGCGTCCCGACCAGTTCGAGCGCCGCGTCGACGCCGTCCGGGACGATCTCCCGGACCTGGTCCGCGACGTTCCCGTCGTCCAGCAGCGGGTGGTCGGCACCGTGCGCGCGCAGCGTTTCGAGGCGGTCCGGCTGCCGGGTGGTGGCGAAGACCGTGGCGCCGAGGTCCTTCGCGAGAGTCGCGGTGGCGAACCCGAGAGCCGAGGTGCCGCCGCGGATCAACAGGGTCTGGCCGCGCTGAAGGTCGAGTCCGGTGGTCAGCGAGCCGTACGCGGTCTGGAGCGTCTCGGGGACCTGGCCGAGGACCTCCCACGGCAGGTCGGAGCGGAACGGGATGACCTGCTCGCGCGGGACCACGGTGTATTCGGCGTAGCCGCCGTCGAACGTCCGGCCCATGCCGCCCATCATCGTGGCGACCTGCTGCCCGGGCGTGAAGCCGTCGCCGGCGTCGACGATCCCGACGGCCTCGATCCCGGGCACCCGCGGGAACGTGACGCCTTCGGCCAGCCCGAGGCGGGTGTGCAGCTCGGACCGGTTGAGCCCGAACGCCTTCACGGCGATCCGCACCCAGCCGGGTTTCACCTCCGGCAGCGGAAGCTCCTTCAGCTCGAGGTTCTCGACGGGACCGGGTTCTCGGAGTACCACTGCGCGCATCCTGGGTCCTTTCTTCGCATGCGAACAGTCCGCACAACAACTGTCCGCGCGAGTAGTATTCCCGGCGTGAGCCTGTCCCGAGACCACGACGCGGCCTGGCGGGGTTTTCTCCGTTCGTCGGCGCTGCTGCTGCGCGTGCTCGACGCCGAACTGCGGGCGGAGCACGGGATGTCGCACCGCACGTACGACGCGCTCGTCCAGCTTTCGGAGGCCCCGGACCGGCGGCTGCGCATGAAGGACCTGGCCGACGCGCTCGTGCACAGCGCGAGCGGGCTGACCCGGATCGTGGACGGCCTCGAATCGTCGGGCTACGCGCGCCGCGAACCGGACCCGGCGAACCGCCGGTCCACGCTGGTCGTGCTGACCCCGGCGGGCCTCGCCGCACTGGAGGCGGCGTGGCCCACCCACGTCCGAGGGGTGGAGCGGCACTTCGCGGAGCACGTCAGCCGGGACCAGGCCCGCGTGCTGGCGGAGGTGTTCCGCGGCATCACCGCGGACCTCGACTGACCGCTACTTCTTCTTCGCCGCCCGCTTCCGCTTCGGCGTGAACTCGGCCTTGTCCTTCTCCGCCGTGGCCAGCAGTTCCTCCGCGTGCGCCCGCCCGGTCTCGTTGTCCATCCCGGCGAGCATCCGGGCCAGCTCGCTGACCCGCTCGGCCTGCTTCAGGTTCTTCACGCCACTGCGCGTCACGCCGCCGCTGTGGCCCTTGTCCACCACCAGGTGCTGGTCGGCGAACGCCGCCACCTGTGGCAGGTGCGTGACCACCAGGACCTGGTGGGTGCGCGCGAGCCGCGCCAGCCGGCGGCCGATCTCGATCGCCGCGCGGCCGCCGACACCCGCGTCGACCTCGTCGAACACCAGCGTCTGCACGGTGTCCGCGTGGGCCAGGACGACCTCGATCGCCAGCATCACCCGCGACAGCTCACCGCCGGAGGCCGCCTTGTGCACCGGCAGCGGCGGGGCGCCGTCGTGGGCCCGCAGCAGCAGCTCGACGTCGTCGACACCGTCCGCGCCCGCGTGCACCGCGCGGCCGTCGATGGTCAGCGCGTGCGTGTCACCGTGCTCGGCGGGGCGCTGCTCGACCGTCACCTCGATCGCCGCCTGGCCCATCGCCAGGCCGGACAGCTCCCGGGTGATCTCGGCCGCCAGCTCGGCGGCGGCCTTCTCGCGCGCGGCCGACACCTCGGCCGCGTGCGCGGCCAGCTGAATCCCGAGCTGGTCGCGCCGCAGGGCCAGCCCGGCGAGCGCCTCCTCCGAGGTGTCCATCGACTCCAGGCGGCGCCGGGCGTCGTCGGCCCAGGCGAGCACGCCGTCGACGTCCGCCGCGTACTTGCGGGTCAGCCGCTTGAGGTCGGCCTGGCGGGCCAGGACCTTCTCCAGCAGCGCCGGGTCGGCGTCCAGCGTCTCGACGTAGCTGCCCAGCTCGGCCCCGACGTCGGCGAGCAGCACCGACGCCTCTTCCAGCCGCGGCGCCAGATCGCGCAGCACGGCGTCCTCGGACGTCGAGAGCCGCCGCAGCGCTTCCGAGACCAGGCCGGCCGCGCCCGGGGCGTCCGGATCTCCGTCCGGGGAGCCGGAGACGGCGACGTGCGCTTCGGTCGCCGTCGCGCGCAGCTCGTCGACCGCCGCGAGCCGCTTGATCTGCTCGGTGAGCTCGACGTCCTCGCCCGGCTCGGGCGCGACGGCGTCGATCTCGGTGAGCCCGTGCTTGAGCAGGTCGGCCTGCTGGGCCATCTCCCGCGACCGCGTCGACCGCTCGGTCAGCTCCGCGATCACCGCCAGCCACTCCGCCCGGACCTCCCGGTAGGCGGTCAGCGGCTTCGCCACGGCGTCCCCGGCGAACCGGTCGATCACCGCGCGCTGCTCGGCCGGGCGCAGCAGCCGGAGCTGGTCGTTCTGCCCGTGCACCGCGATCAGCTGTTCGGACAGCTCCGCGAGCACGCCGACCGGCACGGACCGCCCGCCCAGGTGGGCGCGCGACCGCCCGTCGACGGCGATCGCCCGCAGCGCGATCACGCTGCCGTCCTCGTCCACGTCAGCACCCGAATCGGTGACGATCCGCTCGGCGCCTTCGACGCCGGCGTAGGTGAATCGCCCTTCGACGAACGCCTTGAGCATCCCCGTCCGGACCTTGGACACCTCGGCCCGGCCACCGGACAGCAGGTGCAGCCCGGTGACGACCATGGTCTTGCCCGCACCCGTCTCACCGGTCACGACGGTGAAGCCCGCGTGCAGTTCCAGCAGGGCGTCCTCGATGACTCCGAGGCCCTGGATGCGCATCTCGGCCAGCACGCCGCCTACCGTAGCGGCCACCACCGACACTCTGCGCGCCCGGGACCCCGGCGAGTCGCCGATATGTTCGAATGAATCGCCGAGCGGTGACTATTCGCAGGGGCGTGCGTGGCGTTCGCGCCAGCTCTTGACCGGCAGCGAGAACTTCTGGACCAGCCGATCCGTGAACGGGCCGTCCCACAGCCGGACCAGCCGGACCGGCGTGGTGCCGCACGTGACCCGTACCCGCACCCCCGGCGGCAGGTCGACGTGCCGGGTCCCGTCGCAGGTCAGCACGGCCGACGACCCGTCCGGGTCGATCCCGACGGTGATCACCGAGTCCCGCGAGACGACCAGCGGCCGCGCGAACATCGCGTGCGCGTTGCTCGGCACGACCAGCAGCGCCTGGACGTCCGGCCAGATGATCGGACCGCCCGCCGAAAACGCGTACGCCGTCGAACCGGTGGGCGTGGCGCAGAGCACACCGTCGCAGCCGAACGCCGACACCGGGCGGCCGTCGACCTCGATCAGCGCGTCGAGGACCCGCTCGCGCGTGCTCTTCTCGACGCTGGCTTCGTTGAGGGCCCAGGTGCGGGCGACCTCCTCGCCGCCGTGGGTGACCGTGACGTCGATGGTCATCCGCTCTTCGACCTGGTAGTCGCCGTCGACGACCCGCTGCACGGTGTCGGCCAGCGCGTCGGAGTCGGCCTCGGCGAGGAAGCCGACGCGCCCGAGGTTCACGCCCAGCACCGGCACCCCGGCGGGCCGGGCCAGCTCGGCCGCGCGCAGCAGCGTGCCGTCACCACCGAGGACGAAGACCAGCTCGACGCCCTCGGCGGGGTTGTCGTCCGGGTCGACGACGGTGCAGGTCGCGCCGACGCCGTGCTCGTCGGGGTTGATCAGCGCGCAGACGTCGTGCTCGATCACCCGGATCCGGATGCCGGCCTTGGCGAAGCGCGCCGAAACCTCGCGCGCGGCCTCGCCCGTCGCGTCGCGATCGGGGTGCACCATGAGGAGCACTTCACGTTCGGTGGTCATGCGGGCCCTTCCTCGACGGCGGTTCGGACGAGCCGCTCGGCCTCAGACCTGTCTACCGCGTCCACAGTGGACCCGGCCACGTGTTCTTTCTTCAGCCAGACGAAGTACTCGACGTTCCCGGACGGCCCCGGCAGCGGGCTCGCCGTCACCCCGCGCAGCGCGAGCCCGAGCTTCGCGGCCTCGTCGATGACGGTGAGCACGGATTCGGCGCGCAGTTCCGGGTCGCGGACGACGCCCCCGCTGCCGAGCCGGTCCTTGCCCACCTCGAACTGCGGCTTGACCATCGGCACCAGGTCGGCGCCTTCGCGCGCGCAGGCGGCGAGCGCGGGCAGCACGAGCTTGAGCGAGATGAACGAGAGGTCACCGACGACGACGTCGACCTGGCCGCCGAGGTCGTCGGGAGAGAGGTTGCGAACGTTGGTGCGGTCCATGACCACGACCCGTTCGTCGGTGCGGATCCGCCAGTCGAGCAGGCCGCGGCCGACGTCGGCGGCGATCACGGTCGCGGCGCCGTTGCGGAGCAGGACGTCGGTGAAGCCGCCGGTGGACGCGCCGGCGTCGAGGCAGCGCTTGCCTTCGACGCTCAGGTCCGCGAAGGCTTCGAGGGCGCCGAGCAGCTTGTGCGCGCCGCGGGAAGCCCAGCCGGGGTCGTCCTCGTCCTTGACGACGATGGGCGCGTCGGTCTCGACGCCGGTGGCGGGCTTGCTGGCCACCATGCCGCGCACGGTGACCTTGCCGCCGGTGATCAGGGCCGACGCTTGTTCGCGCGACCGGGCGAGGCCGCGCCGAACCAGTTCCGCGTCGAGGCGCGCCCGCTTGGGCACCGTGGTCAGACCTTGTCGATGCTGGAGAGGGCGACCGTCAGCTCGGTGTGCACCGCGTCGAAGCGCTCGACGTGCTCCGCGAGCGGCAGCGCGTCGAGGTCGTCCAAGCCGGCGACGGCTTCGTCGATGCCGGCCCGCGGGTCGGTCTGCTGCGAGAACGAACCGGGCGGCGGGCCCGGCACGGGGTAGGGATGATCCTGCACGTCACAAACGGTAGCAGTCAGCCCAGCCGGGCCTTCGTGTCCTCGCCGAGTTCGGTGACACCGGTCTCCCAGGCCACGTGGCACAGCGCGCGGAGCAGGTCCAGGCCGTCGCCGTCACCGTTCGCCGTCAGGGTCTGGTTCTCGACGGTCACGGACCACCCCGGCCGCGGCCCGATCTTGAGGTCTTCGGGCGGCTCGGTGAGCGCGGTGAGGTCCTCGGCCAGGTAGGTCCCGCGCTCGGCGGGGATGGCCCTGATCAGCTGCTCCGGCGTCGCGACCCCGGAGAGCACGACGAGCGAGTCGATACCCGCCGCGACGGCGCCGGCGATGTCGGTGTCGAGCCGGTCGCCCACGACGAGCGGCTTTTCGGCACCGGCGGACCGAGCCGCGGTCTCGAACAGCAGCGGCTGCGGCTTCCCGGCGACCAGCGGTTCGACGTCGGTCGCGGTCCGCAGCGCGGCGACCATCGAGCCGTTGCCGGGCAGCAGGCCGCGTTCGCTGGGCAGGGTCGCGTCGACGTTGCAGGCGACCCACAGCGCGCCCGCGCGGATGGCCAGGCAGGCCTCGGCGAGCGCGGCCCAGGTGTTGTCGGGCGAGTGCCCCTGCACGACCGCCCGGACACCGTCGCCGTTCTCCCGCACCGGCGTCAGCCCGGCCCCGGCGACCTCGGCCGCCAGCGACTCGGTCCCGACCACCAGGACTTCGGAGCCGGGCTCGAGCCGGTCCTTCAGCAGGACGACACCGGCCTGGGCGCTCGTGTGCACCTCATCGACGCCGGCGGGCATGCCGAGGCCGGTGAGGTGCGCGACAACCTCCTCGGGCGCTTTGGAGGCGTTGTTCGTGACGAACCGGACGGGAGTGCCGTGCTCGCGCGCCGCCTGGATGGTCTCCGGGGCGCCCGGGATCACCCGGGCGCCGTGGTAGACGGTGCCGTCGAGGTCGAACAGGACGGCGTCGTAGGCCGCGAGCAGGGCGTCACTCATCCTTCTCCTCGTTGGCCAGGTCAGCGGCCCGCTCGGCGGCGTCGGTCTCATCCTCGGCGTCGGCCTCGGCGGCGTTGAGGAACCACTGGACGGCTTCGTCCTTGCGGCCCGCGGCGACGAGGTTGTCGGCGTAGGCGTAGAAGAGCCGAGCGCTCCACGGATCGCGCTTCTCGGCCTTGAGGTCGTCACCCTGCAGCGAGACGACGGCGGCGTCGAGCTGCCCGAGGTCCCGCCGAGCCCCGGCCGCGACGATCGCGAGCTCGATCTGCACGGCCTTGCTCAGCGAGGCCTTGTCGGCCTCCTTGGCGAGGTCGAGGGCCCGCTCGGGCCGCCCGAGCGCACGCTCGGCGTCGGCGATGATGGCGATGTGGTCGTCGGTCCGCGTCATCCGCCGCACGGCCCGCAGCTCGGAGAGGGCTTCGGACCAGTTGCCGGCGTGGTAGGCGACGAGCCCGAGCGCCTCCCGGACGATCGGCACGCGCGAGGCCTTGGCCTTGGCGTACTTGGCGTGTTCGAGCGCGGCCTCGGGATCGCTGTCGATCAGCCCACCGGCGGCGACGAGGTGCTTCCCGACGGTCTCGGCCAGCCCCTTCGGCAACGTCCTCAGCTCGCGGCGGGCATCCTCGTCGAGGTCGGAGAACTCGATGTCCTCGGGCAGCTCGGGCGCCTCGAGAAGCTCCTTGGCGAGGGCTTCGTCATCGAGCGCGGACCCGACCTTGGGCCGCGGTTCCCGCCGCACGGGCCGCTCATCCCGCTTGAAGTCCCCACCGGACCGCGGCTTGCGATCCCCGTAGGAAGCCTTGCCCTGGGGGCGCGAGGCACGGTTGTCGGAACGGTCGCCACCGGAGCGGCTGGGCCCATCCGAATACCGGCTGCTACCTCCGCTGCCGCTGCCACGCCGGTCGTCGCGGCCACCGGAGTCGCGGTTGGTGTAGCCACCGCTGCTCGGCCGGCCGGAGTCCCGGTTCCCGTAGCTGCCGCCCCGGCGCTCGTCACGCCCGCCCGAGTCGCGGTTGCTGTAACCACCACTGCTCGGCCGACCGGAGTCACGGCCACCGCCACGACGGTC
>NZ_JAAGNB010000599.1:0-1931 GCF_010550475.1 Amycolatopsis sp. SID8362 | reverse complement strand
GGGGTCGGCGGGGTCGGACGGGAGCCCGCTGGTGTGGCTGAGCAGCCGGCGCGGGGTGAGGCCGCGGTCCAGGCCGGCCACCCCCAAGGCGTCGCCGACGGGTTGGTCGAGCTCCAGGTCGTCATCGGCGACGAGCACCATCACGACGGTCGCCGTGGCCACCTTGGTGACCGATCCCGACGGCACCGCGGAGTCCTCGGTCATCGGCGTGCCGCGGTCCTGGTCCTCGACGCCGGTCTGGACCACCACCCGCTCGCCGTCGCGCAGGACCGCCAGCTGCGCTCCCGGCACCCGGTGCCGGCGAGCCGCGCGGTCCAGCACCGCGTCCAGTCGTTCCGCCGTGACCCGTTGCCGGTCCGAGGCGAGGTGACCGTCTCGTACGGATTGCATGACCCGACCCTCCGATATCGCACGAAAAACCCAGCACCGCGAATGCCTCACGACCGCAACCGCCCCGAACAACCCCCGCCAGCACCGCCCATCGAGGCCGCTGGAATTAATACGCTGCCTGCTCGCCGGTGATCGTCAGTACCGCCAATCGTGGGATCCCCACATACGCACCCCCCGGTTCGGCGCTACCCAACGTAGCAACGACAACGGCACCATTCCACGAGTTGAGCGGCCATTTACCCGGTGGTTTCCGGCACTGGCACACACGGCGAGCAACGGCGGGTAGCGGCAAATCGCCGGACCACGTCGCCGGCTTGGTTCAGGCGGCCACTGCTCGACCGCTGGAGCGTGTTACCCGGTGGCACAAGGAGTTAAACAGGCGATCTTCCACCACTTCCCGCTCTCAACCCGGGAACCCCTCGACAGGCTCGCGAACTGCGGAAACGCAATTCTTGATCTTTCTTTGGGCCGATTACCGGCGAGTCAAGCAGCACATCCGGACGCACGTGCACTGTATCGTGCACCCGGTCGCGGGGTTTTATTTCACATAATTTGCCGCGCGTCCCAGCGCCTGGGAAACAGGACAAGAACCGCACCACCCGATTGGACCGTAACGAAATAGGCGGTGAAATTCGGAGGGTTACCGGCCGCTTTCGCGCCTCCAGACGTTCACTCCGGCGGGCAGGTTCGTTCGCCGGAATCCTCCCCGAATGTGTGCTGCCGGGGTGCGCCCGCGCCGGCGCCCGCGGCCTCGCGACCGGCCTTCGGCACGACCGTCGCTTCGCCCAGTTCCCACGGGTCCGCGGTGCGACCACCAGGTTCGATCCCGTACCGCCGCAGCCGCTCGGCCTCGCCGGCGCGGCCGGTCCGATCCAGCAGCCTGGCGAGCAACCGCAGGGTGCCCGGTTCGGCCGGCCGGATCATCCAGCTCTCGCCGTCGGCCTCCAGCCGCACCCGGAGCAACGCCTCCGCCTCATCGACGCGGCCGAGGCGCTCCAGCAGGCGGGCCAAGTGCTCGGCCGCCGCCCGGGAACCCCGCTGTTCCTGAACCCGCAACGGCCCTTCGGCTTCTTCGACCCGGCCCAGGCCGTCCAGCACGCCGACCAGCAGCGGCACGGCCTGCACACCGAGTTCGGCGCTGCGCCGGAACCAGCCGACCGCCTCGTCGATCTTTTCGTGGTCCACCAGCAGGTCCGCGAGATACCACATGGCGGCGGGGTCACCGGCCCGCACGTGGGATCGGAGCAGCGTTTCGGCTTCCGCTTCGAGCCCCCGCCGACGCAGCCGAACCGAGAGCATCGAAACGGCGAGCGGCTCGCCGGCGTCGGCGCGGCGGCGCAGTTCCGGCTCGTCCGGATCAGCCACCCTCGGCCCCGGCCGGGGTTCGTCGCTGTCGTAGCCCAGCAGCAGCTCGATGGGCACCGCGGGCCGCTCGAGATCGCCGGTGCGCCGGGTCCACGCGTGCGCCTCCGCCGTGGCCCCTCGCAGCTGCAGCAGGAACGCGAGCAGCCGCATCGCGCCCACCTCGCCGGCCTCGGCCG
>NZ_JAAGNB010000556.1:0-1066 GCF_010550475.1 Amycolatopsis sp. SID8362 | reverse complement strand
CGACGGCCGCGAGCAGGAGGATCCGCACGCCGCCCATTCTGGCGTGCCGGCCTACCCGGCCGCCAGCACCGCTTCCAGCCCGGACGCCTGCGTGCGCCAGTCGGCCGCGTTCGGCGTGACGCCGGTCCAGCGCAGCCCGATCCGGTTCAGCGGGTCCCGGTCGCCCGCCCACAGCGCGTCCGCCTGCTGCTGCGCGAACGCGCGGTAGGCCGCCGAGCCCGTGGCCACGGCGAGGTCGCCGAAGTAACGCATGAAGATGCCCTTGAACTGCTTCTGGTTGTCGTCGCAGGAACCCGTCTCGCAGGACTCGACGAGCACGCCACCGGACGTCAGCCGGGCCATCGCCGCGTCGGCGAGCCGCTTCGCCGCGTCCAAATAGGACTGGACGCCGGTGCCGCGCCACAGCTCCAGCAGCCCGCCGATCCCGAGGCCCTGGTTGTAGGTCCAGACCGGCTGGCCGTTGTTGGCGCACGACGACGTCAAGCCGTCGTTCACCAGACCGGACGCGTTGACCAGCCCGCTGCCGAGGTACCAATCGCCCGCCGTCTTCGCTCGCTGACCCCAGACGGTGTCGCCTGCGATCCGCCGGTGCAGGGACGCGGTCAGCCGCAGGTACAGCCCCGCGGTGACGGCGTTCTTGTACGTCCGCTCGCGGTCCCACCAGACCCCGCCGCCGCAGGTGCCGGTGTCCCAGAACCCGTGGACGTAGTCCGCGATCGTCGTCGCCTCGCTGAGGTACCGCGGGTCGTGGGTGCGGTCGTAGACGGCGAGCCAGGCCAGGCCCCACCACGCGCTGTCGTCGATCGCCCGGCTGACGAAGTGGCCGTCGATCGGGTCGGAACTCCGTACCCCGGCGGGGAAAGCGGCCCGGTTGACGTCGAAGGTGCGCGCCAGCGCGGCGTCGAACCCGCCCGCGTCGGCCACCGCCGTCACCGCGACCGCGGAGTTCCACCAGCTCGACGGCCACCACGCGGTATAGGGCTCGTAGGACCACAGCAAGGCGTCGAGCGCGCCGGCGGCGCGGGTCGTCGCCGGGCGCGCCCACGCCGTGCAGCTGCCCTGGGCG
>NZ_JAAGNB010000513.1:0-690 GCF_010550475.1 Amycolatopsis sp. SID8362 | reverse complement strand
GACGCCGGTGGTAGCGCCGCGTCCCGGCCGGCGTCCGCTGCGCCGCGAGCCGGCCCGCGGCGTCGAACTCCTGCTGCACCAACGGGTTCGCCCCGAAGGTGACGGCCACCGTGCGGCCCGCGTCGTCGCGCTGCAGCGCGAAGCTCGCGCCCGCGACGTCCAGCAGGTCCGCGCCTTCCGTCCGTCGCCAGTGGACGTCCACTCCGGACGGTGTGCGCCGCCGGGTCGCGGTTTCGCTGTCGTAGCCGAAGGTCGTGGTCCGGCCGCCGGTGGTCTGCCGGACGACGCGGCCCGCGGCGTCGTGGGCCAGCTCGACCGCCGTGCCCGGCCCGGCCGCGTGCACGAGCCGGCCGACCGGGTCGTAGCGGTAGGTCTCGGTGCCCGCGGCGGAGGTGCGCTCGACGAGGTTGCCGAGCGGGTCGTAGCGGAACTCGACGACCTCGCCGGCGGCGTTCTCCGTCCGGACCAGCTGCCCGGCGGCGTCGTAGGCGCAGCGGGTGACCCGGCCGTCGAAGTCGGACTGCGCGAGCAGCCTGCCCTCGGCGTCGTAGGTGTACTCCCAGGACCGCCCGGCCGGGTCGAGCACGGCGAGCAGCCGCAGCTCGGTGTCGTACCGGCGGCTGGTGCGCGCGCCCGGCGCGTCGGTCGTGGCGACGACCAGGTCGAACGGCCCGCGCTCGGTGACGGTGA
>NZ_JAAGNB010000463.1:0-3308 GCF_010550475.1 Amycolatopsis sp. SID8362 | reverse complement strand
CGCGAAGTGCGGAAGGTGCTGACGGCGATGCGGGCCCGCCCGAAGTGGTACGCGGAGCACGTCGAACGGCCGCTGGGCCACAAGCGGGCACCGGTCGCCCCGATGCCGGCGGACAACGCGGCGGAACCGCCGGCCCTGGAGCTGGTCGGGCGCGACGAGATCGAGGACGCGCAGCTGGTGGAGCTGGCCGAGCAGGCACTGGCGGCGATCGATTCCCGGCTGGCGCGCGGCGACCCGGCGGAGCAGGTGGTCGCGGTGGTGGTCCGGACGCTGTTCGGCGCGGCGGGATCCGGCGACTCGGCCCGCGACGACTGGCTGGCGGCCGCGCTCGCCGACCGGGAACGGCTCGACGGGATCGTGGCGACGGTGCTGGCCATCCTGGGCCGCTGACCCCGCGCGGCCTGCCTGGCGTCGCGGCGATGCCATGAAAGGGTCGTTCATGTCGTCTGGCGAGGTACCCGGCAAAGGCGCGCCGGCGAGCGGGTGACCGGCCGCGTGGTCTGCCCGGCGTCGCGGGGATGTCGTGAAAGGGTCATTCATGTCGTCTGGCGACAGGGTCTCGGCAAAGTCGTGGGTAGATGCAAGGCAGGCACGGCCCCAGCCGATCATGTGATGTGTCTAAGACCCCATGATCAGCTGAGAGAGCCGTGCCTGCCGTCTCATCATCGCCGATACCCACCTGCTTCGACCAACTGACCCCGACCACCACCGGCGACCTCACCGACATGGACCTGCTCAGCCTGAGTGACCATCTCGCGCTGATTCCCGATCCACGCGAACGCCGCGGAATACGACACCGCCTGCTGCCGATCCTGCTGATCGCCGCAGCAGCGGTCTGCGCCGGCGCCCGCTCCTTCACCGCGATCGGCGAATGGGCCGCCGACGCCCCACAACACATCCTGGCTCGGCTGGCGGCCCGGCGGGATCCGTGCCTGGACCGGTTCGTGGCCCCGGGCGAGTCGACCCTGCGCCGGATCCTGCAACGAGTCGACGCCGAAGCGGTGGACGCCGCGATCTGCGCCTGGCTGCAGGAACGCCTCGCCCACCTATCCCAGAACCAGGCCCACAGCCGAGCCGAAGCGATCGCGGTGGACGGCAAAACCATGCGCGGCACCACCCGCCCCGACGGCAGCGGTGGGGTGCACCTGCTGGCCGCGTTCGACCGCAGCACCGGCACTGTCCTGGCCCAAGCCGACGTCCCCGGCAAGGCCAGCGAAGTCGCCTGGTTCGCTCCGCTGCTGGACCGGATCGACCTGACCGGAGTCATCGTCACCGCGGACGCGTTGCACACCACCGCCGAACACGCCCGCTACCTGCACCAGCGCGGCGCCCGCTACGTGTTCCTCGTCAAAGGCAACCGCGGCTACCTGCACCGCAACCTGCTCACCCGGCCCTGGACCGACGCGCAACCACATCACACCTGCGACACCGGTCACGGCCGCCACGAACACCGCACCATCCAGGTCCTGCCCGCACCCGTGTCCGGTGTCCGGTTCCCGCACACCGCGCAGGTCTTCCGGCTGGCCCGGCACGTCACCCATGCCGGCGGCCGGGTCCACCGCGAAACAGTCCACGGTGTCACCAGCAGCGCCGACCCGCCGATGCTGCTGGCCCGGCACATCCGTGACCACTGGGGCATCGAAAACCGGCTGCACTGGGTCCGTGACGTCAGCTACGGCGAAGATGCCTCCCGCGTCCGTGTCGGCACCGCACCCCGAGTCATGGCCGGGTTACGCAACCTCGCCATCAGCGTCTTGCGGCTGGCCGGGCACGCCAACATCGCCGCCGGGCTCCGCCACGCCGCCCGCGACCACGCCCGCCCGCTCACCCTCCTCGGCATCACCTAACCCGACTTTGCCGAGGCCCTGTCGTCTGGCGACATGAATGAGTCATTCATGACATCGCGGGCGGCCGGTCTCGCCTAAGCCGACTTGGGCGGGGCTGTTCGCCCGTCCTCCGCCAGCCAGCTTCGCCGCGCCTCGAAGACCCGCGTCAGCACCTCCGGCGGGCAGCCCGCGGCCTGTCCCCGCCGGCGGGCGGCGGTCAGCTCGGCCAGCAACACCGCCCGGAGCGCCGCGCGTGCCCGGTCCGGGATTCTTCTGAGCGGGGGCGCTTCGGTCACCCCGGCCTCCTCTCCACCGCGCCCGCATCGCCGGTGCGGCCCAGACTTCACCTGACGGACAACGTCAGCGCCACCACGGCGGCGGCGGGGCCGGGAGGTGGAGGGGGCAGCCCGCGTGGCGGCCCGTCCAGCAGTCCGCAAGCCAGCTCGTCAGCGCGACCGGGCCGAGCAGGCTGTCCTCCCACACCGGCGTCAGCTCGCCCGCCCGGCGCAGGACCGCTTCGGCCGTGCCGCAGAACGACACGATCGCCGCGACCGCGGCGGCGGCTCTCTCTTCCGGCCAGGCGACGGCGGCTCGCGGCAGCCGGGCGGGGATCGCCCGGCCGGTGGCGATGGTGCATTCGCGCGCCAGCAGCAGGGCGAGGTCGAACTCGACGGATTCGGCGTGGCGCTGCCGGGTTCGCCAGCGGGGCGAAGCCGCGGCCGCGTGCAGGCCGGCCAGCCGGGCGGCGGCCAGCCCGTCCCACACCGCCAGGAGTACCGCCCGCCGGTCCGCCGGAGGCGTGACGGCGAGTTCGTGGGAGACGGCGCTGAGCCAGGCACACGGGTCCTTGACCCGACGATCGACGACGACGGTCACGGCAGCCAGTTTCGCACCGGAATCCCGCGATGGACCCCCGACGATCATGGTTCACCCGAGGACCACCCGGTCGGTGGCGAACCGTTGAGCGGCGCGTTCCCTCCTTCGGGCACTCCAGGTGACCAGTTCGTCACGCCTGTGCGACCATGTCGGCGCTCAGTGCCGAGCACGCCCTCCCGACCGTCCTCCGCGAAAGGCCGCCACCGAGTGATCAAGATCAGCAAGAGCCGGGCCGGCACCCAGCGCGTCACCTTCAGCCTGCCGGTCGGCGCACCGCCCGGACGGGTGAGCGTCGTGGGTTCGTTCAACGACTGGACGCCCGGCCGCCACCACCTCACCCCGCGTTCCAACGGACGGCGTTCGGCGTCGGTCGACGTCCGCCCCGGCACCGTGCTGCAGTTCCGCTACCTCGGCGAGAACGGCCACTGGTTCGACGACCCCGACCTGGCCGACCGCGCCGACGGCAACTGCGTCTGCACGACCGACTGACCCCGGCTCACGACCGGCGGCGCCGCTTTCCCGCGCCACCGCCGGTCCGCCGGGCCGGCTTCGGCGGCGCCGGCTTCCGCACGGGGCGCTTGCGCTCCGCCGGCGCCTGCTGGCGGC
>NZ_JAAGNB010000414.1:0-1914 GCF_010550475.1 Amycolatopsis sp. SID8362 | reverse complement strand
GGACGGACCTCGCGGCCCTGCTCGATCCGCTGGTAGTAGTCGGTGCTCAGCCCGGCCAGCACCGCGATCTCCTCGCGCCGCAGCCCGGTGACCTTGCGCCGGCCACCCGGCTCCAGGCCGACGTCGCGCGGGCTCAGCCGGCCGCGCCGCGCGCGCAGGAAGTCGCCGAGCTCGCGCGCGTAAGGACTGCTCATGCCCCCAGTGTGCCTCCCGCGCGGGCGCGCAGGGTGGGTCCGGCAAACCCAGGGAACCGAGTCCGACCGACTCCGGCCGGAACGCTCCTAACGTCGCCGGCACACCGACTTCTCCAGGAGCAGCAGATGACCGACCAAATCCCCGACCAGCACGGCCGCGTCGCCGTCGTGACCGGCGCGAACTCGGGCCTCGGCCTGGTCACCGCCACCGAACTCGCCCGCCACGGTGCCCACGTCGTCCTCGCCGTCCGCGACACCGCCGCCGGCGAGCGGGCCGCCCGCGCGATCGACGGCGACACCGAGGTGCGCGAGCTGGACCTGGCGTCCCTGCGGTCGGTGCGCGCGTTCGCGGCGAAGCTGGCCATCGACCACCCGGCGATCGACCTGCTGGTCAACAACGCGGGCGTCGTCCTGCTCGGCCCGCGCCGCACCTCGGCGGACGGCTTCGAGCTGCAGCTCGCGACCAACGCGCTGGGCCACTTCGCCCTGACCGGCCTGCTGCTCGGCACTCTGGCCGCGGGGTCACGGGTGGTCAACCTCAGCTCGATCACGCACAAGAACGCGCACCTGGACTTCGACGACCTGATGCTCGAACGCGGCTACCGCGCAACCACCGCGTACGGCCGGTCCAAGCTCGCCACCACGGTGTTCGGTCTCGAGCTGGACCGCCGCCTGCGTTCCGCCGGCTTGCCGATCGCCGCCGTGCTGGCCCACCCGGGCCTCACCCGGACCAACCTCACCCCGCGTGCTTGGGAACACCGCGGCCGCACGGGCCGGGTGATCGCACGGCTCGGCCTGCTGGCGACGCAACCGGTGGAGCGCGGCGCGCTACCGCAGCTGTACGCGGCAACCGCGGTTGGCGTGCGGGGCGGCCAGTTCTTCGGGCCCGCCGGGCTCGGCGAGACCCGCGGCCGGGTCGGCGAGGCCCGCCTCAACCCGGAGGCAGCCGACCCGGCCGTCGGCAGGCGGTTGTGGGCAGCGGCCGAGGAACTGACCGGCGTCAGCTACCTCTGAGCGCGTTCAGCCGGGGTGGCCGACCCGCGCTCGGCGGCGGCTTCGCTGACGTCGCCGAAGGCCGACACCGCGCACTCGACCGCGGCGGCCGCCGTCCCCGGGGCGACCACCACGCTGCCGGTGATCGTGATCGACGGCTCGAGCGGGATCGAGCGGACCCGGGTCGACCGGATCTCCGCGACCTGGTCGGCGCTCAGCACCGTCCAGCTGCGCGGCGACGACCCGACCTCGACGATCGTCTCCTGCAGGGTGCCGGTCGGCCGGCCCGCCGGGTGCGTTCCGGTGTCGCGCAGCGCCAGGACCACGGCGTCGTCGTGCTCGCGGGCCGGGAGGCGCAGGGTGTCCTCGGCCAGGTCGGCGAAACCGATGGCCGGCCGGTCCGCGGCCGGGTGGTGCCGTGACACCACCGCGTACAGGCGTTCGGTCCACGCGGGCAGCACCTCGAGGCCGGGCGCGGACCGCACGCCCCGGGTCAGTGCCAGGTCGAGATCGCCCTGCCGGAGGGCGTTGAGCCGGGCCTCGACCGGCAGGTCGGCCAGCACCACGTCGAACTCCGGCGCGCGCTCGCGGAAGGCGTCGATCCCGCGTTCCAGGCGGACGGTCATGCCGGCGGCGGTGCCGATGCGGACGGTCGTCATGACCTGCTCGGCCGCGACCCGCACCTGACTGGCCGCCGCCAGCGTGCCCCGGGCCGCGGCGAGCACGC
>NZ_JAAGNB010000360.1:0-1325 GCF_010550475.1 Amycolatopsis sp. SID8362 | reverse complement strand
CGCCCACGACGCGGACGTCGGGGTGCCGCTCGCGCAGCCAGCTGCCGACGCCGGCGAGCAGCCCGCCGCCGCCGACCGGGACGACCACGACGTCGGGGACGAAGCCGAGCTGCTCGATCACCTCGGACGCCACCGTGCCCTGGCCGGCGACCGTGCGGACGTCGTCGAACGCCGGCACCAGCGTGGCGCCGGTGCGCTGGGCGTCCTCGTTGGCCGCGGCGAAGGCGTCTTCGTACGTTTCGCCGACGACGATGACCTCGATGTGCGCGCCGCCGAGGGTCGCGATGCGTTCGCGCTTCTGCCGCGGCGTGGTGCCCGGGACGTACACGCGGCCGTTCGCGCCGAGCCGGCGGCACGCGTACGCGACGCCCTGGGCGTGGTTGCCGGCGCTCGCGCAGACGACCCCGAGCGCGCGGGTGGCTTCGTCGAGCTGGACGATGAAGTTGTAGGCGCCGCGGATCTTGTACGACCGGACGGTCTGCAGGTCTTCGCGCTTCACCCAGACCTGGGCGTCCACCCGGGACGACAGCCGCGCGCTGGGCTCCAGCGGCGTCCGGGTCACCACCCCGGCCAGCCGCTCGGCGGCCTTTTCGATGGTCGCCGCGGTCACCGTGTCGATGTCGTGCACCCCGATGAATCTACGACTCGCGCGTCCCGGGCAACCTGCCGGGCTCCCGGGCGCATCAAAGGGGTGACGAACAGGATGGGGGACGCCGGTGGACGACTTCACCGAGTACGTGACCGCCCGCGCGGGCTGGCTGCGCAAGGTCGCGTACCTGCTCTGCGGCGACTGGCACCGGGCCGACGACCTGGTCCAGACGGCGATCACCAGGCTCTACGCGAACTGGCCCCGGGCCTCCCGCGCGGGCAACCTGGACGGCTACGCGCGCCGGACGCTGGTCAACACGTTCCTCGCCGAACAGCGGACGTCGTGGTGGCGCCGCGTGGACCTCCGCGGTGCCGAGCACGAGCGGCCGATGCCCGGCTCGGACGTCGAAGGGGCGCTCGACCTGCGGGCCGCGCTGGACCGGCTGCCCGGCCGGCAGCGCGCGACCGTCGTCCTCCGCTACTTCTGCGACCTGCCGGTCGCGGAGACCGCGCGGGCGCTGGGCTGTTCCGAAGGCACCGTCAAGAGCCAGACCTCGAAGGCCGTGGACGCGCTCCGCGAGCTGCTGGGCGAACCGATCCGGGAGGGACGAGCATGACCGACCACGAACTGGCCACGAAGCTCAAGGAACTGGCCGATGTGCCCGCTCCGCCGTCCCGCCTCGACATCGACCGCGCGCGCCGGGCCGGGGGACGCCGCCGTCGCACGCGGACCACGG
>NZ_JAAGNB010000320.1:0-1277 GCF_010550475.1 Amycolatopsis sp. SID8362 | reverse complement strand
CGGATCGGTGCACCTGACCGGCGCCGGCGCGGCCGGGCTGAACCTGTTCGCCGGGCTGTCCGCGCGGGACATCGCCGAGTGCGTCGGCTACGCGGCGACCAGCCGTCCGGACGGCGACCACCGCGAGGAACGCGCGCTGGCCGTCGACGTGCTGCGCATGGTGGTCGACGCGCTGGACGGGCCGGTGACGTTCGCCCGGCTGGCCGCGGGCGTGCGGGTGTTGTGCCAGGGCACCGGCGAGCTTTCCCCGCCGGAGCTGGACCGGCTCGCCGCGCACATCGTGGACGTCGACCAGAACGAGTGGGCCGCGCGGCAGTTGCGCCTGCTCGCCCGTCAGCTGGAGCTGCTGCACGACGTGGTGGCGGCCACCCCGACCGAACGTCCACTGTGGACAGACAATGCCGTGTCGCTGATCGCGACGGACGGCGGCCGCCACGACCGCAAGGAGCTGGTGGACCGGCTGCTCGTGCAACTGGCGCAGCGGGCCATGGACAGCCGGGGCTGGCCGGGCGGGCTGCTGGTCGTCGCCGGCGCCGACCACCTCGGCGCCACGACCGTGCAGGCGCTGTCGGAGCACGCCCGGCACGCCGGCGTGCGGCTGATCCTGATGATCGACCAGCCACAGGGCGACCTGGAGAAGTCCGCGGGCACGGGCGGCGTCGTCTGCATCATGAAGATGTACAACCACCGCGACGCCACCATCGCCGCCGAGTTCATCGGCAAGGGCCACAAGTTCGTGGTCAACCAGATCACCCGGCAGCTGGGCAGCACGTTCACCGACGGCGGCGGCGACAGCTTCGCCGCGAACACCGGGCAGAGCGGCCAGAACAAGCAGCGGCGGTCCGGCACCACCGGCCGGCCCACCGGGTTGTCCGAGTCGCGCGGCCACACCTGGACCGGCACCCGCACCTGGTCGGCCGCCGACAACGTCAGCACCTCCACCGGAACCGGCCGCGTCTACGAATTCACCGTCGAGCCCGCAGAGATCCTGGGCATGCCGGAGACCTTGTTCATCCTGGTGGACAACTCCGGCCGCGGCCGGCGGGTGCTCACGGCCGACGCCAACCCCGGCATCTGCCTGCGGGACCGGGTCTCCGCGACCCCGGCGCCGTGAGGGGGTCACGGTGCTGAACTGGTCGGAGTTCGACCTGCACGAGCTGACCGAGGTGCCGGCGCCACCCGGCGACCGGCGGGAGGAGGGCGGTGAGCGCGGCGACCGTGCCGCACCCGCCGACGACCCGCTCGCGGCGCTGGGTGTCGCGCTCGCCGGGGCCCAT
>NZ_JAAGNB010000260.1:0-1823 GCF_010550475.1 Amycolatopsis sp. SID8362 | reverse complement strand
GTCGGCGCGTCCGGTGCGCTGCCGGCCAGCCTCGCGACATCGGCGTGCCGCTGCCGGATGAGCTCTTCGACGTCGGGCGGCCACGGCCGCGCGGAGGGTGCCTGCGGGCCGATCGACTCGAGGAGCTCCGCGGCGGTGGGCCGTCGGCCGGGGGCGGCGGCGAGGCACGGCCGGACGATCTCCCGGATCGACGCCGGCAGCGCGCCGAGGTCGGGGTCGGCCAGCACGACGTTGTTCAACGTCTGCAACGTGTTCCCGCCGTCGAACGGGCTGGCGCCGGTGCAGGCGGCGACGAGCACGGCGCCGAAGGAGAAGATGTCCCCGGCCTGCGTCGCCGGTTCGCTGCGCGCCTGCTCCGGGGACATGAACGCGGGCGAGCCGATCAGCCAGCCCGACCGCGTGATGCCGGGCCGGTCGTCGGCGGCGCGGGCGATGCCGAAGTCGATGACGCGCGGCCCGTCGTCGGTGAGCAGCACGTTGGACGGCTTGAGATCGCGGTGCACCAGGCCGGCGCGGTGGATTTGGCGCAGCGCGCTGGCGAGCCCGGCGGCCAGCCGGAGCACGGCGGCTTCGGGCAGCCCGCCGAGCGCCGTGAGCGTGTCGTCCAGCGACGGTCCCGGGATGTGCACGGAGGCCAGCCACGGGGTCTCGGCGTCGGGATCGGCGTCGACGACGGCCGCGGTGTAGGCACCCGAAACAGCTTGCGAGGCACGGACTTCCTCGCGGAACCGCGCGCGGAAGCCCGGGTCTTCGGCGAGGTGCCGGTGCACGAGCTTGAGCGCGACGAGCCTGCCGTCGGGGCCGCTGCCGAGCACCACCTGGCCCATGCCGCCGCTGCCCAGCTGCCCGAGGATCCGGTACGGCCCGATCGTGCTGCGGTGGTCGATGGTGTCCTCCAGAAACCTGTGATCGCACCGATCCTGGCACCTCGCCGGCCGCCGTGGGGGCGGTTGGCGGGAACCGGTCAACCGTCGTGGCGCACGCGGAACTCGGTGCCGTCCGGGTCCGCCAGTACGACGGTGCCGTCGTCGCGGGTGCCGAGCCGAGTGGCGCCGAGGGAGACCAGCTCGTCGGCCGCCGCTCGCTGGTCGCCGTCCGGGAGCAGTTCGAAGCGCTGGTGGTTCGACGGCGCGGGCGGGCTTTCCCAGGTGTCCCAAGCGACTTTCGTGCCGCCGCGCGGTGACTGGATCGCCGTCTGCTCGCCCCGGTCCCACACCAGGGGCCAGCCCAGCGCCTTGCTCCAGAACAGGCCGGCCTGCCGGCTGCCGGCGCAGGTCAGCTCGCCCAGCGGCCCGCACCCGGCGAGGTAGTCGTTGCCGGGCTCGATCACGCAGAACTCGTAGCCCGCCGGGTCGGCCAGCACGACGTGCGGCTCCTCGGGACGCTGCCCGACGTCGGCGTGGCGGCCGCCGAGGCTGATCGCCGTGGCGACCGTGTGCCGCTGGCCGTCGAGGTTCTCGCTGGTCAGGTGCAGGTGCATCCGGTGCGCGCCGACCCGGCCGGCGCGGCCCGGGACGAACCGCAGGCCGAGCTGGGTGTCCTCGCCCGGCAGCAGCACACCGCCGGTGTCCTCGACGACCTCGCGGCCGAGCAGGCCGGCCCAGAAGCGTGCCGGTTCAGCCGGGTTCTCCGCCTCGAAGGTCACCGCCAGCGAACGCATTCCCGGAACGTAGCCACCGGCCCCGGCGGGCGGCAAGCCGATATGGTCAGCTGGCCGGGCCGCCGACCAGCACCGACCAGCCGCCGTCGATCCGCAGGGTCGTCCCGGTGGCCGGGCGCAGCGCGGGGTCGGCCGCCAGCGCGACCGCGGCGGCGACGTCGTC
>NZ_JAAGNB010000205.1:0-2269 GCF_010550475.1 Amycolatopsis sp. SID8362 | reverse complement strand
GCGAGCAGTTCCTGGGCGGGCCGGTCGGTCGCGGCGACGTCGGTGCCGTGCGTGTGCAGCACCGCGCCGTCCGAGGTGACCAGGCGGACCTGCTGCTGGGTGCTCGCGTCCAGGTCGCCGCCGATGCCGCGCAACGCGGTCGAGACGACGAGGAGCTTGCCGGCGCGGGTACCGGTCAGCGGGAGCGCGGTGAGCACCAGCGGGGTGTCGCCGGGGCGGGCGACCGGGCGGACCGTGAGGTTCGCGACGGGGACCCCGCGCAGCGTCTCCACCGGCACCGGCTCGCCGCGCGTGGCCGCCACCTTCTGCGCGGCCACGTCGTAGACGGCGATGCCGCGCCAGTCGTCGTAGGTTTCGCCCAGCCGGGTGAGGAGCGCGGCGTCGTCTGCGGTGTCGAAGACCCCGGAGCCGGCCGCGACCTGCAGGTCACCGGCGGCGGCCGTCGCCGACGTCGCGACGCTCTGCGCGAGCCCGGCGGTGGTCCGCTGGCGGCTCGCGGCGACCTCGTCGGAGACCCGGCCGGACTGGTCGCCGGCGCGGATCAGGGACAGCGGGCCCGCGGTGGACAGGTAGAGCGCGGTGAAGGCCGCGATGAGCAGCAGCAACGCGAAGGTGGTCGCGGACGCGACGCCCACGCCGCGCGGGAACCCCGCTTCCGGGATCTGCGCGCGCAACCGGGCGGCTCGATCGTCGTGCGGTTTTGGCCGGTTCACCTGGTCTCCCCAGGGCCTTTCAGTCGGGCGATCCCGGAAGCTCGCCGGCCACCAGGGGCCGTTAGCGGAAGGTCCACTCTTTCGGGTCACGTGAAAGTCTCGAAGTTGTCAGCGGTGACGGTACAACTCACCCCATCGTGCGACAAACAGCGGCCATGGGTGACGGCTGGATGGAGTCAGTACACTCCGGGTGGTGATCAGTCGGCCCCGGACGTTGCTCAGCGTGGCCGGCGTGGTCGTCGCGCTGGGACTGGCCTTGACGCTGGTGCTGGTCCTCGGTGACGACGAGCCACCACCGCCCGCGCCGGAGGCCGGTTTGGATTCCCTCGTAACGCAGTTCACCTCCGGGCTGTCCGCGGACCAGGAGTACCGCTCACCGAAATCCGACGAACGTCGCACGGCGGCCACCGGCTTCGCCGCCGTCCTGGATCGCCGCGGCACCGCGGACTTCGCGCGGCTCGGCTTTTCGGTGCGCGACGGCGTCGACCCGGCGACCGGGCGGCCGTACACGATCGCGGTGAACGAGACGGGCACCGACCGGGCGTGGGGGATGTACGTCATCGACCGGTCGGCGCCGCCGTCGCTCGCGGTCGAGGTGCCGCACCCGGCGTTCGACCTGCGCACGGAACTCTTCGGCGTCGACCTGTTCCGGCGCGTGCCGGGCGCGGTGCTGCTGGTCGCGGGCGCGCACCGGAAGGCGGACAACAGCCAGGCCGACGTCGCGCACGAAGAGGATTCGGTGTTCCACGTCGTCGCCACCGCGCTCGCGGGCCGCGGGCTGGCGCAGGTCCAGCTGCACGGCTTCCACGACCAGAACCTGCCTTCGACGGACATAGTGCTCTCTTCGGGCGCCACGGTCGCCGGCGACGCGGCCCGGCGCGCGGCCGACCGGCTGACCGCGGACGGGTTCGCCGTGTGCCGCGCCTGGGAAGAGCGGTGCAAGGGCCTGGAAGGCACGACGAACGTCCAGGGCCGGATGGCCGCCTCGGACGACACGGTCTTCCTGCACGTCGAGATGAGCCGGACGGTCCGCGAGTCGCCCGAGCGGCGCGCCGACGTCGTGCGGGCGCTGACGGAAGCCGAGCTCGCGAAACCCTGACCCTTTTTTCGACCGCGACGGGTGATTGACACCACATCCCCGCGTCGTAAAGTGCGGAGGCCGGTCGCTCTCGCATTCCACGCCTGTCGCCGGAATGGGGTCATGGGGGCTCGCAGCGCGGCCGGCGGCAATTCCGATCTCTATTCGGGGAGGCTCCTCGTGCGTCGGAAACAAACGGCACTGGCACTCGCGCTGGCGGCGGGAATGGCGTTCCCCGTTCCGGCGGTGGCGAGCCCGGCCCCCCAATCGGACGGCCAGTCGGTCACGCTCATCACCGGCGACCGTGTGCGCGTGCTGCCCGGCGCTCGCGGACCGGCCGCGGTCGTCGTCGAGCCCGGACCGGGCCGCGGCGGGATCGGCTTCCTGCGCGAGACGAGCACCGGTGGCCGCAAGGGCGACGTCACGGTGGTTCCCGCGGACGCGCTGCCGCTGCTGGCCGCCGGGCGGCTCGACCCGC
>NZ_JAAGNB010000158.1:0-4066 GCF_010550475.1 Amycolatopsis sp. SID8362 | reverse complement strand
CAGGGCGTCCGGCGAGACGTGCCCGGTGAGCACGACGCCGTCCTCGCCGGGCAGTTCGACGGCCGCGCCGAGCAGGGGGTGGTCCGAGCGGTCGACCGGGCGGGCCGGGGGCCGGGCGGTGACCCAGAAGCGTTCGTGCTGGAAGGGGTAGGTGGGCAGGGCGACGCGGCGGGCGCCGGTGCCCGCGTAGAACGCGGTCCAGTCGACGTCGGCGCCGAGGACGTGCAGGCGGCCGAGCGCGGTCGCGAACGCCGTCTCTTCAGGACGGTCCGCGCGCAGCAGCGGCACCGGCGACGCGGCCGGCAGCGTGCGCGCGACCAGCCCGGACAGCGTGCTGTCCGGTCCTATTTCGACAAAGGTGCTGATGTCGTTGTCCCGCAACGACTCCAGTGCGTCGGCGAAGCGCACGGTCGCGATCACCTGCGCGACCCAGTAGCCGGGGTCGGTCAGCTCGCCGGGCTCGGCCGCGCGGCCGGTGACCGTCGAGACGACCGGCAGCGACGGCTCGTGGAACGTCAGTTCTTCGGCCACGCGGCGGAAGCTGTCGAGCATCGGCGTCATCAGCGGTGAATGGAAGGCGTGCGAGACCGAGAGCCGTCGCGCTTCTTCGAACGACGCCGCCAGCCGCAGCAGCGCGTCCTCCTCGCCGGACACGACCAGCGATTCGGGGGCGTTGACGGCGGCGATCGCGATGCCGTCGGTGAGCAGCGGTCGGACCTCGTCTTCGGTGGCCTGCAAAGCGATCATCGCGCCACCCTCGGGCAGCGCCTCCATCAGGCGGCCGCGGGCGACGACGAGCGCGCACGCGTCCGGCAGGTCGAGCACCCCGGCGACGTGCGCCGCGGCCAGCTCGCCGATCGAGTGCCCGGCGACCCGGTCCGCGCGCACGCCGAGCGATTCGGCGAGCCGGAACAGCGCGACTTCGAGGGCGAACAACGCGGGCTGGGCGATACCGGTGCGGTCGAGCACGGCCGGGTCTTCGGTGCCGATCGCCTCGGCCACCTCGGCCGGGAACCGCGCGAGGACGTCGCCGTACGCGGCCGCGAAGACCGGGAACCGGGCGGCCAGCTCGCGGCCCATGCCGGGCCGCTGCGTGCCCTGCCCGGCGAACACCACGGCGACGGCGGGTGCCACCGCGGGCGCGGTGCCGCTCGCGATCTCGACTCCGCCCAGCAGGACGGCCCGGCGGTCGAACGAAGACCGGGTGGTGAGCAGGGAATGCCCGACGTCGACCGGGTCGGCGTCGACGTCGCGGAGGTTCTCGACGGCCGCCCGCAACGCCGGTTCGGACCGCGCCGAGACGACCCACGGGACGGCGGTCGCGACGACTTCGCGCGTGGGCTCGGCGACGGTTTCCGCCGGGGCCTGCTCCAGGATCAGGTGCGCGTTCGTGCCGCTGATGCCGAACGACGACACGGCCGCGCGGCGCGGGCGTCCGGCGTCCGGCCACTCGCGGGCCGCGGTGACGAGGTCGATCGCGCCCGCGCTCCAATCCACATGGGACGATGGCGTGTCGGCGTGCAGTGTGCGCGGGACGATGCCGTGCCGCATGGCCGCGATCATCTTGATGACGCCGGCGATCCCGGCCGCGGCCTGCGTGTGCCCGATGTTCGACTTGATCGACCCGAGCAGCAGCGGAGTTTCCCGTTCCTGGCCGTAGACGGCGAGCGCGGCGCGCGCTTCGATCGGGTCGCCGAGCCGGGTGCCGGTGCCGTGCGCTTCGAGGACGTCGACGTCGGCGGGCGCGAGCCCGGCGTCACCGAGCGCCTCGCGGATCACGCGCTGCTGCGCCGGCCCGCTGGGCGCGGTGAGGCCGTTGGACGCGCCGTCGGAGTTGACCGCGGAGCCGCGCACGATCGCGAGGACGTCGTGGCCGAGTTCACGGGCGCGCGAAAGCCGTTCGACGACGACCATGCCGACGCCCTCGGCCCAGCCGGTGCCGTCCGCGCCGTCGCCGAACGCCTTGCAGCGCCCGTCTTCCGACAGCCCGCCCTGCTTGGCGAACTCGACGAAGATACCGGGCTCGGCCAGCACCGTGACGCCGCCGGCGATGGCCAGCGACGTCTCTCCCGACCGCACCGACCGCACGGCCAGGTGCAGCGCGACCAGCGACGACGAGCACGCCGTGTCCACGGTGACGGCCGGGCCGCCGGTGCCGAGCACGTAGGCGACGCGGCCGGAGACCAGGCTCGGCGAGGTGCCGGTGAGCACGTACCCCTCGGCGTCGCCGCTGCCTTCGGCCAGCCGCGGGCCGTAGTCCTGCGCGGTGGCGCCGACGAAGACACCGGTCCGGGTGCCGCGCAACGACGAGGGCGCGATCCCGGCGCGTTCCAGGGTTTCCCAGACGACTTCGAGCACCAGGCGCTGCTGCGGTTCCATCGCCTGGGCTTCCCGCGGCGAGATGCCGAACAGGCCGGCGTCGAACCCGGCGACGTCGGCGAGGAACCCGCCCGGCCGTCCGGTGCCGAGCACCGACGCGGGCCAGCCGCGGTCGGTGGGCATCGCGGTGATCGCGTCCACTTCGGACTCGACCAGCCGCCAGAGTTCTTCGGGGGAACCGGCTCCGCCCGGGTAGCGGCAGCCGAGACCGACGATGACCACCGGATCCGCGTCCCCGGCGGAGCCGGTTTCGGGCGCGGACACGGGCGCGGCGCCGCCGAGGTGCTCGGCCAGCGCGCGGGCCGTGGGGTGGTCGAACAGCGCGGTGGTGGCCAGTGTGCGGCCGGTGGCGGCACCGAGGCGGACGGCGAGGTCGACGTTCATCGCCGAGTCGAAACCCAGCTCGCGGAAGGACGTGCCGGGGTCGACGGCGGCACCGAGGACCGCGGCGGCCTCGGCGGTCACGAGTTTCAGCAGGTCGCGGTCGACGGGGGCCGCCGCGGGTTTCGGTGCCGGGGCGTCGAACCAGTGGCGTTCGCGGTCGAACGCGTAGGTCGGCAGGTCGACTTGGCGGCCGCCGGTGGTGAGCGTCGTCCAGTCGACGTCGACGCCGTGGACGTGCAGCTCGGCCAGCGCCGCGAGGGCGCCGACGTCCTCGGGGCGGCGGGAGCGCGACGACCGCACGGTCACCGCGTCGTCCAGGCAGGCGCGGACCAGCGAAGTGAGGGTGCCGTCCGGGCCCAGCTCGAGGAACGCCGTGATCCCCTGGCGGGACAGCGCGGTGACGGCGTCGGCGAAGCGGACGGTGTCGCGGGCCTGGCGGACCCAGTACTCGGGATCGCGCAGCTGGGCCTGGCGGATGACGCGGCCGGTCACCGTCGAGACGATCGGCCGGCGCGGCGGGCGCAGGTCGAGCTGCTCGACGACCCGGCGGTACTCGGCCAGCATCGGGTCCATCAGCGGCGAGTGGAACGCGTGCGAAACGGCCAGGCGGGTGACCTTGCGGCCGTCGGCCTCGAACCGGGCGGCCAGCGCCAGCACCGGCGCTTCCGGACCGGCGAGCACGACGTGGGCGGGCCCGTTGACCGCGGCGAGCACGACGTCGTCGCCCAGCAGGGGCTCGACCTCTTCGGCGGCGGCGCGCACGGAGACCATCGCGCCGCCGGGCGGCAGCGAGCCCATCAGCCGGCCGCGGGCGGTGACCAGCACGCAGGCGTCGTCGAGCGACAGCACGCCGGCGACGTGCGCAGCGGCGATCTCGCCGACCGAGTGCCCGGCGACGTGGTCCGGCTCGACGCCCCACGAGGCGAACAGCCGGTACAGCGCCACTTCGTAGGCGAACAGCGCGGGCTGGGTGTGCCCGGTTTCGGCGAGCACGGCGGCGTCGGCCGAACCCGGCTCGGCGAACAGCACGTCCCGCAGCGGGCGTTCGGTGTCGCAGCGCGCGCAGATCTCGTCGAGGGCCTCGGCGAACGCCGGGAACCGCTCGTACAGCTCGCGGCCCATGCCGGGGCGCTGGGCACCCTGGCCGGGGAACAGGATCGCGAGGCGGTGCTCGCCCGCCGTCCCGGTGACGACGCCGGCCGACGGTTCGCCCTCGGCGAGCGCGGGCAGGGCGGCGGGGTCCAGCACGACGGCCCGGTGCGGGAACGCGCTGCGGGTGGTGGCCAGGGAATGCGCGACGTCG
>NZ_JAAGNB010000120.1:0-637 GCF_010550475.1 Amycolatopsis sp. SID8362 | reverse complement strand
GCCGCGCTCGAGGTGCTGGCCGAACGGGGCCGGACCCGCCGCGTGCGGGTGGCGGCCCGCCGAGCCCGGGAGCGCGTGTGAAGCTCAAGCTGGACCTGCACGACATCTACAACCGCGGCGGCGAGATCGACCGCGCGCTGCAGGCGATCATCGACGAGGCCGTCGCCAAGAAGGCGCCGCTCGTCGAAATCATCCCCGGCAAGGGGTCGGGGCAGCTGAAGAAGCACGTCCTGCGGTTCCTGGAGCGCAAGGACGTCAAGGCGCGCTACCACCGGGTGGAGAAGGACAAGGACAACTTCGGCCGGGTGTTCGTGCACTTCCGCTGGAAGTGATCAGAACCGGCTGTCGTGCCGGGTTTCGGCCCAGGCGCGGTCCCACGCCGCCGCGTGGAGGCGGCTCAGGACGAAGCGGGCGGCGCCGTAGAGGGCGGCCAGGGAGCCCGTGATCGCGACCCACAGCAGGATCGCCGCGAAGACGCCGTCGGCCGCCGAGGTGGCCGGGGACAGCGGCTCGCTCGTCAGCTCGCCGTGCTGGTCGAGCCACACGGACACGCGGGTGCCCGCCGGGCTGCCCGCGTCGGCGAGGACGTCGCCGGTGTGGCGGGCGCCGCGCGCGTCGAACCAGGCGGCCTGGACCG
>NZ_JAAGNB010000081.1:0-3756 GCF_010550475.1 Amycolatopsis sp. SID8362 | reverse complement strand
GGCTACGACGAGGCCGTCCGGCTGCACGACCGCACCGACCCCGCCGCGCCCCGGCTGCTCGCCACGATCGGCGGCTTCGGCAACGCGGCCTGCGGCGTCGCGCTCAGCCCGGACGGCCGCACCCTGGCCACCGGCAGCTGGGACCACACGATGACGGTCCGGGACATCACCGACCCGGCGCGCCCCGGCCCGCCGACGGTATTCAACCGCTACCACGACGACATCGACGCGGTCGCGTTCAGCCCGGACGGCAAGCTGCTGGCCACGGCGGGCGACGGCCACACCGCGCGGCTGTGGGACCTCGCCGACCGCCTCCACCCGGTGGAGATCGCCACGCTGGCGGGGCACGAAGACGACGTCCACACGCTCGCGTTCAGCCCCGACGGCCGGACCCTCGCGACCGCGGGCTGGGACCACACCGCGCGGCTCTGGGACATCTCGGCGCCCCGGGCTCCGCGAGCGCTGGCGAAGCTCGAAGGGCACACGGACACGATCTTTTCGGTCGCCTTCAGCCCCGACGGCAAGCGCGTCGCGACCGCGAGCGCCGACCGCACGATCCGGCTCTGGGACGTCACGAACCCCGGCTCCACGGTGCTGGCCGGCCACACGGACATCGTCATGTCGGTGTCCTTCAGCGGCGATGGCCGCACGCTCGCCTCCGGCAGCTACGACCGCACGATCCGGCTGTGGGACGTCGCGACCGGGTCGCCCCGCGCCGTCCTGCCCGAGGAACGGGACCGCGTCTACGCCGCGCAGTACGCGCCCGACGGGCACACACTGGCCGGTGCGGGCGCGGACGGCACGGTACGGTTGTGGGAGACCGATCCTGACCGGGCGGCCGAACGGATTTGTGCGGTGGCGGCGCCCCGGATCAGCGAAGCGGAGTGGACGGCGAGCCTGCCGGGCCTCGATTACGCCCCGCCCTGCCCCTGACGTTGTTCGGCGTTGTTGTTCGGTGCCGGCGCGCGGACACCGAACAACGCGGATCGGCTAGACATGCCCTCGGACGCCAGACGTCCTCGCGACGTTCACTTCACCGGGGGTCTGAAGGGCTCCTTCAAGGGCACGGGAACCCGCCTCCCGCCCCTCGAAGGGGCCCTTCAGCGTTCCCGGGGTGGTGCCGGACGACGTGAATGACTCATTCATGTCGCCAGACGACATGAATGAGTCATTCACTGCATCGCGTCAGGCCGACGGCAGCCAGTCCGGGTTCGAGGCCAGCACCGTGAGCTGCTGCGTCGCCCGGGTCAGCGCCACGTACAGCACCCGCCGCCCGGTCGTCGACTCCGTGACCAGGTCGATCGGCTCCACCAGTACCACGGCGTCGTACTCGAGGCCCTTCGAATCCAGGCTGCCGACGACCTTCAACCGCTCGTCCGCCTGCCCCGCCAGCCAGCCCGCGACCTCCGGCACCCGGTCCATGGCCGTGATGACGCCGACCGTGCCCTCGACCGCGCCCATCAGCTCCTTGACCGCCGCCTGCGTCGCCGCCGCCAGGCCCGTGGCCTCGACCGGGCGGACCTCCGGCACCACGCCGGTCTGCCGCACCGCCACCGGCAGCTCGCCGGCCTCCGCGTGCCCGGCAACGACCTTGGCCGCCAGGTCGAAGATCTCCGCCGAGTTCCGGTAGTTCGTGCGCAGCGTGAACCGCCGCCGGGTGGTCTTGACGCCGAACGCCTGGTCGCGCGCCTGAGCCGCCTCGGCCGGGTCCGGCCACGAGCTCTGCACCGGGTCGCCGACCACGGTCCAGCTCGCGTACTTCCCGCGCCGCCCGACCATCCGCCACTGCATCGGCGAGAGGTCCTGCGACTCGTCGACGACCACGTGCGAGTACTCGTCGTAGTGCTCGGGCCGCGTCGGCGCCCCGCCGGAGCGCTGCGGCTCCACCTCGATCACCTGGCGGCGCTTGCGCTTCGGCGGCGGCCCGATCAGCACGCGCAGCTCGTCCAGCAGCGCCACGTCCGCGATCGACCAGCCGCGCGACCGGTCCGCGAAGTCCGCGGCCAGCATCGAGATCTCGGCGCGGTTCAGGACACCCTTCGACGCCGACGCCAGCCGCTTCTCCTCGCCCAGCCACTTGAGGATCTGGGCCGGGTACAGCACCGGCCACCACACCACCAGGAACCGGTGGAAGTCGATCCGCTCGCCGAGGTCGGTGATCAGCTCCGCCCGCTCGAACGGCTTGCCGTCGGCCTTCGCGTACTCCTCGGCCTTCGCCGCCAGCGCGTCCAGCAGCAGCTCGGCGGCCCGGATCCGCGACCGGTTCGGCGGCGCGCCCTGCGTGTGGGCCTTCCGGCGCACCTTCTCCAGCTCGCGCGCGTTCAGCTTGAGGACCTCGCCGCGGTAGACGATCCGCATCTCCTCGGGCGCCTCCGGCGGGGTGTCCCGCAGCGCCCGCAGCAGCACCTTCCGCATCCGCAGCGACCCCTTGACCGCCGCCAGCGGCGCCGCGTCCTGCCGCGTCGCCTCCAGGCCGTCGAGGACCTCGCCGAGCGCGCGCAGCTCGACGTTCGTCTCGCCCATCGAGGGGAGGACCCGCGAGATGTAGCTGGTGAACACGCCGGACGGCCCGATCACGAGCACGCCGGCCCCGCCGAGCTGGCGGCGGTGGCGGTAGAGCAGGTAGGCCGCGCGGTGCAGCGCGACGGCGGTCTTGCCGGTGCCCGGCCCGCCGGTGATCTCGGTGACCCCGCGCCACGGGGCGCGGATGACCTCGTCCTGCTCCTTCTGGATGGTCGCGACGATGTCGCGCATCTTCTCGCCGCGCGAGCGCCCCAGCGCAGCCATCAGCGCGCCTTCGCCGACGATCTGCATGCCCTCGGGCACGGCGTCGGCGATCAGGACGTCGTCGTCGACGTCGAGGACGTTCTGGCCGGAGCAGCGGATCACGCGCCGCCGCACGACGTCCATCGGCTCCTCGGCCGTGGCCTGGTAGAACGCGGCCGCGGCCGGCGCGCGCCAGTCCGTGACGAGGTTGTCGAACTCGGCGTCGCGGATGCCGAGGCGGCCGACGTAGGTGCGTTCGCCCTCGCGGTCGTCCAGCCTGCCGAAGACGAGCCCCTCGTACTCGGCGTCGAGCGTCTGGAGCGTCTGGTTGGCGTGGTAGACCATCATGTCCCGCTCGAACAGCATGGACGCCTGCTCGAAGATCGCCTCGCGCTGCGCGCCCTGGCCGAGTTCGTAGCCCTTGGTGCGCATCGCCTCGGCTTGGGTGCGCAGTTCGTCCAGACGGGTGTACACGCGATCGACGTGGGCTTGTTCGATGGCGATCTCGGCCCGTCTGACCCGAGGTTCCGACACGCATGGCTCCTTGACAGCTCTGGATCGCCTCCGAGGGCGAAGAACGACTCTACGCGTTGGGTTCCGCCCGCACACCGATGTCCCGGTTCTGAGTGCCGTGCGTCATCCCCGCACAATCAGGGGGTGACCAGGATCGTGGCCGGGACGGCGGGCGGACGGCGGCTCAAGGTGCCGCCCAAGGGCACCCGACCGACGTCCGAACGCGTGAGGGAAGCCCTGTTCAACGCCCTGGAGACGGCGGGGGAGCTGGACGGCGCCCGCGTCCTCGACCTCTACGCCGGCTCCGGCGCGCTCGGCCTCGAAGCGCTCTCCCGGGGCGCGTCGGACGCGCTGTTCGTGGAGTCCGACCGGCGCGCGGTGGAGGTGCTGCGCGGCAACGTCGCGGCGCTGGGCCTGGGCGGCACGGTCCGGGCAGGGCAGGTCGAGGCGGTCGTCGCCGCGCCCGCGCCCTCGGCG
>NZ_JAAGNB010000027.1:0-1011 GCF_010550475.1 Amycolatopsis sp. SID8362 | reverse complement strand
CCGCGCAGCGCCGCCCGGCCGAGCGCGCCCGTTCGGTGCCGGACGCCGGCGGGCATCCACAGCGCGCGCGTCGGCGGCAGCACCCAGCCCGCGTCGCCCGACTTGACCGCGACGACCCCGCGCGCGGACCAGACCAGCTGGTGCGCGGGGTGTTCGTGCCACGGGAACCAGGTGCCGGCGGGCAGGTCGAACTCGCCGAGCAGCATGGCCTGTCCGGTTGACGACATGAGGTGGCACGATATCGGCTTCCGGCCACGGCGACGCCGAAATAGCGTCCGATGCATGCCGATGAACCTGATCCACCGGAAGATCTGCAGCTCGGAGAAGTGGGCCGCGACCGTCGAGGAGCGCCTGACGCCCTGGCTGGCGCAACGCGACCTGGGCGACGACGTGCTCGAGATCGGGCCCGGCTTCGGCGCCACGACGCAGGTGCTGCTCGGCGCCGTCCCGAAGCTCACCGTGCTGGAGATCGACCCCGCGTCGACCGAGCTGCTGCGCGCGAAGTTCGGCGGCCGCGCCGAGGTCGTCGAAGGCAGCGGCGCCGAAATGCCGTTCGAGGACGGCCGCTTCTCCGCGGTGGTGTGCTTCACGATGCTGCACCACGTCCCGACGAAGGAGCTGCAGGACGCGATCTTCGCCGAAGCGGCACGCGTCCTGCGCCCGGGCGGCACCTACTGCGGCAGCGACGGCCAGCTCAACCTCAGGTTCCGCCTGCTGCACCTCGGCGACACGATGAACGTCGTCGACGCGGCGACGTTCCCGGCCCGCCTCGAGAAGGCCGGTTTCGAGCAGGTCGACGTCCGGCTGGAGCCGAAGCAGCTCGTGATCTTCTCGGCGGTCAAGCCCGGCTAGCGGCGGGGCGCCTGGCCACCCGGCTGCCGCGGCACCACCCGGGTCACCGGGCCGTCCGCGGACTTGCCCGCCCGCGAGAGCCAGCCCTCGACCTCGCGGCGCACCGAGTTCAACGTCGGACGCCGGCGCGGTTCCGGGTCGAGCGACGCCGCCAGCAGG
>NZ_JAAGNB010001263.1:0-23962 GCF_010550475.1 Amycolatopsis sp. SID8362 | reverse complement strand
TGACCGGCACCCCGGCCAACCCACCGAAACCCACCCGTCCCGGTCCCGGACGTCCCACCGGCTCCGCCCGGCCGCCCCGGACCCGCTATCCGACCTATCGCAAGAACAGCCGACGAGGCAAGAAGACCACCAAGAGTTAAAACTCAAGGACTCATTCATGTCGCCAGACGACATGAATGAGTCATTCACTACACCTCAGCCGCGGCCGGGAACTCAGCTCGAGGCGCGCACCGCCAGCGAAACCGGCAGGATCTGCTGGCGCGGCTTCAAGCTCTGGTCGTCGAGCAGCTGCAACAACGTCTCCACCATCGCGTGCACCTGCTCGCGCGGGTCCTGGTGCACCGACGTCAGCGGCGGGTCCATCGCCGGAGCGAGGGTCGCGTTGTCGTCGAAGCTGACCACCGCGACGTCGGCCGGGATGCGGTGGCCCGCCGCGTCCAAGGTGCGCAGCGCGCCCACCGCCATCATGTCGCTCGCCACGAACACCGCGTCGAGGTCCGGGTGGCGGGCCAGCAAGGCGGACATCGCGTTCGCGCCGCCGGAGAGCGTGAAGTCGGCCTCTTCGACCAGGTCAGAGGGGTCGAGGCCGGCGTCGAGGAGCGTTTTGCGCCAGCCCGCGAGGCGGTCGATCGAGGCGCTCTGGTCCTGCGGGCCGGCGATCGTCCCGATCCGCCGACGGCCGGACGCGACCAGGTGCTGCACCGCCAGGCGCGCGCCGCCTTCGTTGTCGAAGTCGACGACGTGGACGCCGCGGCGGATGCCGGCGGCCTGGCCGCCGAAGACCACCGGGATGCGCAGCAGGCGCAGGGCCTTCGGGAGCGGGTCCGCGCGGTGCGGCGCGAACACCAGCGCGCCGTCGACGTGGCCGCCCTCCAGGAACCGGACGGTTTTGCCCAGGTCCTCGCGCGTGTCGCTGAAGATGAGCACCATCTGGCGGCCGACGTCGGCGAGCTCGCGGTAGCCGGCGCGCATGACCGACGTCCGGTACGGGTCGTCGAGCAGCCGGGACTCCGGCTCCGACAGCACCACGGCGATCGCGCCGGTGCGGCGGGTGACCAGCGAGCGGGCGGCCTGGTTCGGGGAATAGCCCAGGTCACGAGCCGCGGCTTGGACCTTCTCGCGCGCCGCCGCGCTGACGTACGCGTCGTCGTTCAGCGCGCGCGACGCCGTCGACCGCGACACGCCGGCGAACGCCGCGACGTCCTCCAGCGTCGGCCGCTCTTCATCCCCTGCTCGAGGCCCCACACCAACCGCCCTCGCTCCCACGACCACCCTGACTTCGACAGCTTAACCGCCAAGCGGAACGAAGTCCGGGAGCGCTCCTCGCAGGAAACACTCCGGTTACGACCCCTTGACACCGGTGGAGGCCCCCACCAGACTCTGCGACACCTGGGAGCGCTCCCAGATCGGCTCCCAGCAGTGAGAGCGCTCATTCCCGTCAACAAGGTGGTTGGACACGTGAGAACGATCCGGAACGGCCTGGTCCTCGCACTGGGCATCACGATGACGGCGCTCGGCGCCACGGCTTGTGGTGGCGGCGGTGACGAAACGCCCCCCGCCGCCGGTCCGAACGAGCACGTCGACCTGACGCTGGCGACGTTCACCGAGTTCGGCTACGAGGCCCTCATCCCGGAGTACGAGCGGCTGCACCCGAACATCAAGATCACTCACCGCAAGACCGGCCAGGGCGGCCCCTACCACGAGGAACTCGTCACCAAGCTGGCCGCTGGGTCCGGCCTCGCCGACGTGACGGCGCTCGAAGAGGGCCACCTCTCGGACTTCCTCGACAAGGGTTCGAAGTTCAACGACCTGAGCAAGATCGGCCCGGCCGACGCGTCCCCGGACCGCTGGCTGCCCTGGAAGTACGACGCCGCCAAGACCAAGGACGGCAAGGTCATCGGCTACGGCACCGACATCGGCCCGCTCGCCATGTGCTACCGCAAGGACATGTTCAAGGCCGCCGGCCTGCCGGACGACCCCGAAGCGGTCAAGCCGCTGTTCGCCACCTGGGACAGCTACTTCGCCGCCGGCGCGGACTTCGTGAAGAAGAGCAACGGCAAGGCCTGGTTCGACTCGGCCGCGCAGAACTTCAACGCCATGGTCAACCAGCTCCCCGAGGGCTACATCAACAAGGACGACAAGCTGGCCCTCGAGACCAACCAGGGCATCAAGGACGCTTGGACCAAGGTCACCGACGCGGTCGCCAAGGGCGAGTCGGCCAAGCTCACCGCGTTCAGCAACGAGTGGAACACCGGCTTCAAGCAGGGCGCGTTCGCCACGAAGGTGTGCCCGGCCTGGATGCTCGGCGTGATCAAGGAGCAGGCGGGCCCGGAGAACGCCGGCAAGTGGGCGGTCACCGCGGCGTTCCCCGGTGGCGGCGGCAACTGGGGCGGTTCGTACCTGACCGTGCCGACGCAGTCGAAGCACCCGAAGGAGGCCGCCGAGCTCGCGGCCTGGCTGACCGCGCCGGAGCAGCAGATCAAGGCGTTCCAGGCCAAGGGCACCTTCCCGAGCCAGGTCAAGGCGCTGACCGACCCCGCGCTGCTGAGCAAGACCGACGACTACTTCGGCGGCACGAAGGTCGGCGAGCTGTTCGCCGAGCAGGCCAAGAAGGTCCAGAAGCCGCAGTACAAGGGCCCGGGCGACGGTCAGATCCAGGAGAACGCGTCGAGCCCGGCCCTGCAGGCGGTCGAGCAGGGCAAGTCGGCCGCGGACGGCTGGAACCAGATGGTCGACGCCGCGAAGAAGATCACGCGCTGAGCCGATGACCGTCCTCGACAAGGTCGCGCCGGAAGGGAGTAAGGCCGGGGAGCGCACGTCTCCCCGGCCCACCTTCCGTCACCGGTTGAGCCGGTGGGACGTCAAGGTCTCGCCGTACCTCTACATCGCGCCGTTCTTCATCCTCTTCGGGATCGTCGGGCTGTTCCCGCTGCTCTACACCGCGTACGTCTCGCTGTTCAAGTGGGAAGCCGGGAGCGACGATCCCGATTTCATCGGCCTCGACAACTTCAAGGAGCTCTTCGCCGACGCGCAGTTCTGGAACGCGCTGACGAACACGATCAGCATCTTCCTGCTCTCCAGCGTCCCGCAGCTCATCATCGCGGTGCTGCTGGCGGCCCTGCTCGGCGCCCGGCTGCGCGGTGCCACCGGCTGGCGGGTGGGCATCCTGCTGCCGTACGCGGCCAGCCTCGTCGCCATCGGCATCATCTTCGCCAACCTGTTCGGCCCCAAGTACGGGCTGATCAACGGCGTGCTGCAGACCATCGGGCTGGACCCGGTCGACTGGCAGGCCAACCGCTTCGGCAGCCACGTCGCGATCGCGATCATGGTCAACTGGCGCTGGACCGGGTACAACGCCCTGATCGTGCTGGCGGCCATGCAGGCCATTCCGAAGGAACTGCACGAAGCGGCGCTGATCGACGGCGCCGGCACGTGGCGCCGGTTCTGGAACGTCACCCTGCCGCTGCTCCGGCCGACGCTGATCTTCGTCACCATCACCTCGACGATCGGCGGCCTGCAGATCTTCACCGAGCCGAAGCTGTTCGACGCCATGCCCGGGTCGAACAACGGCGGTTCCACCAACCAGTTCCAGACCGTGACGCTGTACCTCTACCAGACGGCGTTCCAGAACGCCGATCTCGGCTACGCCTCGGCGATCGCCTGGGTGCTGTTCCTGATCATCGTGCTGATCGCGCTGGGGAACTACTTCCTCACCGGCCGGCTCGCCCGTCCCCAGGCGGTGAAGAAGAAATGACGACACTCCAGAGTGGACTGCGGCGGAAGGTCGCCACGCTCGGCAAGCCACGCAAGGCGACCTACGTCGTGCTGGCGATCTTCGTGCTCGGTTCGCTGTTCCCGTTCTACTGGTCGTTCCTGGTGGCCAGCCGCGACAACGGGATGCTCACCGAGCGCATCCCGCCGTTCGTGCCCGGCGGCAACTTCTTCGCCAACGCCGCGCGGGTGTTCGACACCGTGCCGTTCTGGAAAGCACTGGCCAACAGCGTCATCGTGTCCGGCACGGTGACGCTGACGACGGTGCTGTTCTCGTCGCTGGCCGGGTTCGCCTTCGCGAAATTGCGGTTCCGCGGGCGCAACAAGCTGTTCGTGTTCATCGTCGTCACGCTCGCCGTGCCCACCCAGCTGGGCATCATCCCGCTGTTCATCGCGATGTCCGAGCTGGGCTGGACCGGGAGCCTGACGGCGGTGATCGTGCCCAACCTGGTCACCGCGTTCGGCGTCTTCTGGATGCGGCAGTACACAGTGGACGCGCTGCCGTACGAGCTGATCGAGGCCGCGCGCGTCGACGGCTGCAGCATGATCCGGATCTTCTGGAACGTCTGCCTGCCCGCGGTCCGGCCGGCCGCGGCGATCCTGGCGATGTTCACGTTCATGATGTCGTGGAACGACTTCCTGTGGCCGCTGGTGGTCCTGGACGCGGGCAACCCGACCGTCCAGGTCGCGCTGGAGAAGCTGCAGAGCGGCTACTACGTCGACTATTCGCTGGTGCTGGCCGGCACGACCCTGGCCACCATCCCGATCCTCATCGTCTTCCTCCTCCTCGGCCGCCAGATCGTGGCCGGAATCATGCAAGGTGCCGTGAAAGGGTGAACATGTCCGTACATCCCGACAGCGTTCGGGCGGAGACAGCGCTGATGTTCCCGCCCGGATTCGTCTGGGGCGCCGCCACCGCGGCGTTCCAGGTGGAAGGGGCCACCACGGCCGACGGTCGAACCGACTCGGTCTGGGACGTCTTCGCGCGCCGTCCGGGTGCGGTCGTGGGCGGCGACACCGGCGACCCGGCGGCCGACCACTACCGCCGCTACGCCGAGGACGTGGCGCTCATGCGGCGCCTCGGGCTCGGTGCCTACCGGTTCTCGCTGGCCTGGCCGCGGGTGCGGCCGGACGGCGGCGAGCCGAACGCCGCCGGGCTCGCGTTCTACGACCGGCTGGTCGACTGCCTGCTGGAGGCGGGTGTCCAGCCGTGGGCGACGCTCTACCACTGGGACCTGCCGCAGGCGCTCGAGGAGAAGGGCGGCTGGACCTCGCGCGACACCGCGTACCGGTTCGCCGAGTACGCGGAGTCGGTGGTGGAACGCCTCGGCGACCGCGTCGCCAGCTGGTCGACGCTGAACGAGCCGTGGTGCGCGGCGATGCTGGGCTACGCGGGCGGCATCCACGCGCCCGGCCGCACCGACCACCCGGCCGCCGTCGCCGCCACCCACCACCTGCTGCTGGGGCACGGGCTGGCGATGGACGTCATCCGCCGCCACGCGCCGGGCGTCCCGGCCGGCATCACGCTGAACCTGTACCCGGTGGCCGCCCACGACCCGGCGAACGTCGCCGACGTCGCGGCGGCCCGGCGCATCGACGGCCTGCAGAACCGGCTGTTCCTGGACCCGGTGCTGCGCGGCGGCTACCCGGACGACCTGGTCGCCGACCTGGCGCCGTTCGGCCTCGGCGACGTCGTGCGGGACGAGGACGCCGCGGTGATCGCCGCACACGTCGACTGGCTGGGCGTGAACTACTACCGCGACTACCGCGTCGCGGGCCGCCCGGTGGAGGGCAGCGAACCGGCGGGCCCGGAGTGGGTCGGCGCCGGCGACGTCCACTTCGTCCCGGACCCGGCCGCCCCGCGCACGGACTCGGGCTGGGAGGTCCAGCCGGCCGGCCTGACGGAGTCTCTGCTGCAGGTGCACCGCGGCTACCGGAGCGTCCCGCTGTACATCACGGAGAACGGCGCGGCCTACCCCGACGTGATCGGCGACGGCGGTGACATCGTCGACACCGACCGGGTCGCCTTCCTGGACTCCCACCTCCGGGCAGCGCACGACGCCCTGGCGGCGGGCGTGGACCTGCGCGGGTACTTCTACTGGTCGCTGCTCGACAACTTCGAGTGGGCCGAGGGCTACGCGAAGCGGTTCGGCCTGGTCCACGTGGACTACGAAACGCAGGTCCGGACCCTGAAGCGCAGCGCACAGTGGTACTCCCGGGTGATCGGGCTGAACGGCCTGGGCTGACACCCGACGAGGACCCAGACCCCCCGCACCCCGATCCGAAGCCAGAACACGGCCGGCAGCACCGGGTCAAGGCACGCTTTCCCGCCTTGACGCGGTGTTGCCGGCCGTAGTCACAATGACAGCTTCGGGGTGCCGGAGAGCACTTTCACTTTGCGAACCGCATTGACAGACTGACCAGTATGGGACTGCGCAGCGAAGCTTGGTTCAACAACCCCGCCGACCCGGGAATGACCGCCCTCTACCTAGAGCGCTACATGAACTGGGGCCTGACCCGCGAAGAGCTGCAATCCGGCAAGCCGATCATCGGCATCGCCCAGACCGGCTCGGACCTGTCCCCCTGCAACCGCCACCACCTCCAGCTCGCCGACCGCACCCGCGAAGGCATCCGGGAAGCAGGCGGGATCGCCATCGAATTCCCGGTCCACCCGATCCAGGAGACCGGCAAGCGCCCCACCGCCGCCCTGGACCGCAACCTCGCCTACCTCGGGCTGGTCGAGACGCTCTACGGCTACCCCATCGACGGCGTCGTCCTCACCACCGGCTGCGACAAGACCACCCCCGCCTGCCTGATGGCCGCCGCGACCGTCGACCTCCCCGCGATCGTGCTGTCCGGCGGCCCCATGCTCAACGGCTGGCACAACGGCGAGCGCACCGGCTCCGGCACCATCATCTGGAAGGCCCGCGAACTGCTCGCCGCCGGGGAGATCGACGACGCCGGGTTCATGGAGCTGGTCGCGTCGTCCGCGCCGTCGCCCGGGCACTGCAACACCATGGGCACCGCCTCGACGATGAACGCGCTCGCCGAAGCGCTCGGGATGAGCCTGCCCGGCTGCGCGGCCATCCCGGCGCCGCACCGCGACCGGGCGCGGATGGCCTACCGCACCGGGCTGCGGATCGTCGAGATGGTGCGCGAGGACCTCAAGCCGTCCGACATCCTCACGCGTGCGGCGTTCGAGAACGCCATCGTGGTGAACTCGGCGATCGGGGGCTCGACCAACGCGCCCATCCACATCGGCGCGATCGCCCGGCACGTCGGCGTCGACCTGCCGCTCGAGGACTGGCAGCGGCTCGGCCACGCCGTCCCGCTGCTGGTCGACCTGCAGCCCGCGGGCAAGTACCTCGGCGAGGAGTTCCACCGCGCCGGCGGTGTCCCGGCCGTCGTGCAGGAGCTGATGCGGCACGGGCTCGTCCACGAAGACGTCCGCACGGTCAACGGCCGCACGCTCGGCGAGAACTGCCGCGACGCCGAAGCGGGCGACCGGGACGTCATCCGGACCTTCGACACCGCGCTGACCGCCGACGCGGGGTTCCTCGTCCTCAAGGGCAACCTCTTCGACGCGGCGATCATGAAGTCCAGCGTCATCTCGCCGGAGTTCCGGCGCCGCTACCTGGCCGGCGGGGTCTACGAGGGCACCGCGGTCGTGTTCGACGGGCCGGAGGACTACCACGCCCGGATCGACGACCCGGGCCTCGGCGTCGACGAGCACTCGCTGCTGGTCATGCGCGGCACCGGCCCGCTCGGCTACCCGGGCTCCGCGGAGGTCGTGAACATGCGGCCGCCGGCGGAGCTGATCAAACGCGGGGTGCACGAGCTGCCGTGCCTCGGCGACGGCCGCCAGTCGGGCACGTCCGGCTCGCCGTCGATCCTCAACGCCTCCCCCGAGGCCGCGGCGGGCGGTGGGCTCGCCGTGCTGCGGACCGGCGACCGGGTGCGGATCGACCTGGCCGCGGGCACCGCCGACGTCCTGATCCCCGACGAGGAACTCGCGCTGCGCCACAAGGAGCTCGCCGAAGCGGGCGGCTACCCGGTGCCGGAAGCGCAGACGCCGTGGCAGGAGATCCAGCGGTCGATGGTCGACCAGCTCTGCGACGGCATGGTGCTGCGCCCGGCGGTGGCCTACCAGCGGATCGCCGAGACGAAGGGCGTTCCCCGCGACAACCACTGACTTTCCCGCATTGAACGGGTCCCGAGCGGGTATCACTCCGGTAGCCGACGCGAGGAGGAGCCATGCTTCCGGAGCGAGAACGCCACGCGCTGCGCGAAATCGAAGCGGAGCTGCAAGCGAACGACCCCGCGTTCGCCGCCGCCTTCAGCGGCCGCAAGCTCCGGCGACTCAGGCGCTGGAACCTGCTGCTGGTGCTCTGCGACGTCACGGCCGTCGTGATGCTGCTCGTCGGCCTCTTCGCCCGGGACGCCGAGCTGGTGCTCTGGGGCACGGTGAGCGCCGGAGCGCTGGTGGCGTGGCACATCGCCCGCGCCGAAACGGCCCGCGAGACCACCGGAGACGGCGCCGCCCCGGCCGCGCGCTGATCCCTCCTCTGTGGACTAGGCGTCGGCCTTCGCCGCGCCCGCGATCGCCTCGGCCATGGCGGGCACCAGTGCTTCGTCGAACACGCTCGGCACGATCCGCTCCGGCGCCAGGTCGTCCCCGACGACGTCGGCCAGCGCGTGCGCCGCGGCGAGCAGCATGTGCTCGGTCACCCGCGGTGCGCCCGAGTCGAGCAGGCCGCGGAACATCCCGGGGAACGCCAGCACGTTGTTGATCTGGTTGGGGAAGTCGCTGCGGCCGGTCGCGACGATCTCGGCGTACCGCCCGGCCGCCTCGGGATCGACCTCCGGCTCCGGGTTGGCCAGCGCGAAGACGATCGGCCGCGCCGCCATGGTCTCGACGTCCTCCGGCGCGAGGAGCCCGCCGGCGCTGACGCCGATGAAGACGTCCGCGCCGCGCAGGGCGTCCTTCAGCGAACCGGGACTGCCCCCGGTGTTCTCCGCCAGCCAGCCCTTCTCCCCCACCAGGTCCCGGTCTTCGTGCAGGACGCCTTCGCGGTCGCAGACGGCGATGCCGTCGGGCCGGTAGCCGGCGCGCAGCAGCAGCCGGGTGATCGCGCTGCCCGCCGCGCCGGCGCCGGCGATGACGACCGACGTGCCCTCGGGGTGGCGGCCGGTCAGCTTCAGCGCGTTGTGCAGCGCGCCGAGCACGACGACCGCGGTGCCGTGCTGGTCGTCGTGGAAAACGGGGATGTCGAGCTCGTCGTGCAGCCGCCGTTCGACGGTGAAGCAGCGCGGGGCGGCGATGTCTTCGAGGTTGATCGCGCCGAACGACGTCGCGAGGTCGGTCACCGTGCGGACGAGGTCGTCGGGTTCGCGGCTGACCGGGCAGATCGGCCAGGCGTCGACGTCGGCGAACCGCTTGAGCAGGGCCGCCTTGCCCTCCATCACCGGCAGGGCGGCGGCCGGGCCGCGGTCGCCGAGCCCGAGCAGCGCCGAGCCGTCGGAGACGATGGCGACCGAGTTGGCCTTGACCGTCTCCCGGCCGAGCGCGGACGGATCGTCGGCGACCCGCTTCGCCTGCTCCGCGACGCCCGGCGTGTAGTGCTCGGCCAGGTCCTCGGGGGTGTCCAGGGCGACGCGGGTCGCCACCTCCACTTTTCCTCGGCTGCGCGTCATACCGGCGGGGTACCCGCACCGCGCCGCGCTCAGTCGTAGGAGAGGGCCTCGACGAGCTCGCCGGCGGTCGGGTTCGCCAGTGCCCTGGCCACGTCGGCCTGCGCGACGATGCCGACCAGGTCGTGCCCGTCGATCACCGGCAGCCGACGCACGCGGTGCTCGGACATCGTGCGCAGGATTTCCGCCGCGTCGTCGTCGGCGCCGATCGTGACGGCCTCGCCCTGGGCCAGCTCGCCGACGTGCAGCGCGCGCGTGTCCTTGCCCTCGGCCAGTACCTTCACGACGATGTCACGGTCGGTGATCATGCCCTGCAGCCGGTTGTCCTCACCGCAGATCGGCAGGGCGCCGACGCCCAGCCGGGCCATGGTGACCGCGGCGTCCTGCACGGTGTCCGACGCGCGGGCACAGGTGGCGTCCGCCGTCATGATGTCGCGTGCGGTGGTCATCGTTGAGCTCCCTTCATCCGGTTGTCCTCCGGCTACCCGGCGTCGCGGGGTTTACTCGGCGGCCGTCCGGGGAATTTCCGGCCACATGCCGGATTCCCGCGGTGCGGAGCCGCCGGACACCACCGACCTGGCTCGCTTGCGGTCGGCGGCGTCCGGCTGTCACGGGTGCACGCTGTACCAGGACGCCACGCAGACCGTCTTCGGCGAAGGCTCGGCCGGGGCGAAGGTCCTCGTCGTCGGCGAGCAGCCGGGCGACAAGGAGGACGTCGCGGGCGAGCCTTTCGTCGGCCCGGCGGGCAGGCTCCTGGACCGCGCGTTCGAGGAGGCGGGTCTCGACCGGGGGTCGCTGTACGTGACCAACGCGGTCAAGCACTTCAAGTTCAGGCGCGAGGGCAAGCGCCGCATCCACCAGAAGCCGGGCCGCACCGAGGTGGTCGCGTGCCGCCCGTGGCTGCTGGCGGAACTGCGCGCGGTGCGCCCGGAACTGGTGCTCCTGCTGGGCGCGACGGCGGCGCAGTCGTTGCTGGGCCCGAAGTTCCGGCTCACCGAGCACCGCGGTGAGCCCGTCGAGCCACCGGCGGAGCTGAGCGAGCTGGTGCCGTCCGCGGTGGCGACGGTGCACCCGTCGGCGGTGCTGCGGGCGCCGGACCGCGACGAGGCGTACGCGGCCTTCGTGGCGGATTTGAAGGCGGCGGGCAAGCTACTCGGCTGAGGAGAGCGACGCGGATCGAGTCCGGGAAGTGCTCGCCCGGGTGCTTCTGGAACCAGCCCTGCTTCGCGATGCCGTCCGGGAAGCGCCGCAACGTCAGCGGACGGCCGCGTAGGTGCGGCACCATGGCGTCCGCGACGTCCCGGTAGTACCCGACGACGTCACCCTTGGTCAGCCCGTCGCCGGGGTAGAACACCTTGTCCTCGTGGGAAATCTTCATGCCCGCTCCCGTACGACGTCCACGGCCTTCTTGTCCTCGCGCAGCCCGGCGAACCGCGGGTGCCGCAGCCGGCCGTCGCGCGTCCATTCGGAAAAGCCGATCTGCGCCACCAGCTCCGGCCGGACCCAGTGCGCACCGCGCTCCCCCACCGGGCCGTCGAACGGCGAGTCCGGCGTCTCCAGGTCCCGCAGCCGCGCGTGCAACGACGCCAGCAGCCGCTCGTCGAAGCCGGTGCCGACCTTGCCCGCGTACTTCAGCCCGCCGTCTTCGTGGTAGCCGAGCAGGAGCGCGCCGAAGCCGTGCCGGGCACCCTGGGGGTCGGTGAAGCCGCCGATGACGAGTTCCTGCCCCTGCGCGCACTTGAACTTCAGCCAGTCAGGTGACCGCTTGGCGATGACGCATTCCCAGCCGCGTCGGCAGGTTTCCTCGGAGAACTTCTCGCCATCGGCATTGCGGTGCGACGACAGCCGCAACGGCTCGTCGAAGTCGAACACGTCCCGCAGCAGCGCCTTCCACTGCACGGTCGAGTCGTGGTCGTCGAACGCCGCGATCTCACCGTCGGCGACGAAGCGCGCGCTGCCCCGGTCAGCGAGGGCCTCGACGATCTCGGGGGACGCGTTGTCCATCACCTTCCGGTTGCGGGAGTACAGCGCCGGCTCGCGCTCGAAGATCCAGTCCTCGGCGGAGAACGGGCGGTCGGTGAGCGTGGCCAGGGTGGGCTCGCGCCAGCCGGGTCCGGTCACGATGCCTTCAGCGCCTTCTCCAGCTCGGCGCGCGACATCTTCGACCGGCCCTTGACGCCCTGCTCGCGCGCGAGCTTCTCCAGGTCCGCTTTGGACAGTTCGGTGAGGTCCTTCTTCGCGGGCTTCTTGGTGCCGCCCTTGCGGTTCTTCACGCTGCGCGACAGCGCCTCGAAGAGGTCGACGACGTCGGCCGAGGGCTCCGGCTCCTCCTCGTGCGTGATCTCCTTGCCCGCCTTCTTGGCCTTGATCAGCTCTTCGACGCGCTCGGAGTACTCGTCGCGGTAGTCCTCGGGCCGCCACGGCGCCGTCATCTCGTCGACCAGCGCGAGCGCCATGTCGAGTTCCTTCGGCCGCGGTTTCGGCAGCTCGGGCAGCTTGCCCATGACGTCCTTCGGCTTCCGCAGGTCCGCGACGAAGTGCAGGGTGTTGAGCACCATGACGCCTTCGCCGGCGCGGACCGCCGCGAGGTATTCCTTGCCGCGCAGCACGAACTTCGCGACGCCGGCCTTTTCGCTGCGGTCCATCGCCCGCAGGAGCAGGCCGTACGCCTTGGCGAAGTCCTCCTTCGCCGGCTTGAGCCAGTACGTCTTGTCGAAGAACCACGGGTCGATGTCGTCGAGCTCGACGAACTGCTCGATGTCGATCCGGCGGGACCGCTCGGGCGCGATCTCGTCCAGCTCGTCCGGCTCGACGAGCACGTGGTCGCCGCCGCCGAGGTCGTAGCCCTTGACGATCTCGTCCTGGCCGACCTCGTCGCCGGTCCGCTCGTTGACCCGGCGGTTGCGGATCCGGTCCGACGTGCCGCGTTCGAACTGGTGGAAGTGGATCGTGTGGTCCGTCACCGCGGGGTACAGCTCCACGGGCACGGTGACCAGCCCCAGGCTCAACGCCCCGCTCCACACCGGTCTCGCCATGTCGACCTCCTCACCGGCAGCGGTACCCGTGGGGCGGCGGCCCGAAACTCAGTGTGACGGGCTCAGGCCACTTCGCTGGCGCGCCCACCGCGGTGCAGGCCGAGCATCTCCAGCAGCTGCGCGCAGTCCTCGGGGTCCTTCGCCTGGGCCGCAACGGCCAGCGCCGCCTTGTGGCGGGTGCGCTCCTGCTCCGGGGAGTCACCGCCCTCCAGCAGCAGGTCCGCCACCGGTCGCAGGTCGTTCCGCTTGTCTCGCATCTCCGCTCCCCTCCGGGCATCCGCCTGTGCGTCTTCACCGGCCGGTTACCCCGGATCACTCCCTGAAACACAGGAGGCACCGGACGGGGGACGGGAGACAGCCGACGTTGCGCCGAACGAGTGAATTCGCCCGGCCCGCGTCCCGAAGACGGCAGAGTAGATGAGACCTACGTCACACCAGGAGGCCGGATGGGCACCCAGATCCGCATCAGCCGCGAAGACGGCTCACTCCCCTGCGAGGTCTGCGGCTTCCTGACGATGCACGTGGCGCAGGTCGTCGCGGACGACGGGACGGTGCTCGGCCGCACCCTGGTGTGCACGACCTGCCAGCTCGGCCGGAGCCGCCAGGAACCGGACTCCCCGCCGGACGAGGTCCCGACGGGCTGAGCGGGCGGTCAGCCCGTCGTCGTCACCACCGCCGCCACGAACTCCGCCGCCACTTCGTGCAGCTTGCGGTTCCCCGCCTGCGACCGCTTCACGAGCCGCTGGAACGCTTCCTCCGCCGTGATCCGGTGCGCCGCCATCAGGATCCCCTTGGCCTGGTCGATCACGGCGCGCGTCTCCAGCGCCCGGTTGAGCTGGTCGACCAGCTCGCGGGCCGCGAAGTACCGCCGCGCGCTGCGCAGGCCGAACACCACCGTCGCCGTGTACAGCTCCAGGATCTTCGTGCCCAGCTCGCTGAAACCGTGTTCGCCGAACCCGAAGAGGTTGACCGCGCCGGACATGTCCTCGTCCACCGTCAGCGGGGCGGCCAGGAAACTGGCCACGCCCAGCTGCTCGGCCGACGTCACGAACTGCGGCCACAGGTCCCCCACCGCGCCGACGCCGACCCGGACCGGCTGGCCGGTCTCCGCGGCGCGCAGGCACGGGCCGTCGCCGATGCGGTACTGCTCGCGGTCGAAGTTGACCGCTCGCTGGTCGGTGCTGGCGACCGTCTCCGGGACGCCGTCGCGCACGAGGGTGATGCTGGCCATGTCGGCTCCCGGCACCACGTGCACCACGTGGTCGCACACCGCCTGCAGCATCTGGCCGAGGTCGAGCTCGGTGTCCAGCATCGCGGTCAGCGACTCCATCGCGACCGTGACCTCGTCCAGCCGTGCGGTGAGCTGCTCGTGCCCGCCCGTCATCCTGGTGACGCCCCTCATCCGTTGCTCAGGGCGCTCAAGACCAGGGAGGACCCGGGCGCGCGCCACTAGTGGGCCGCTAGCGCTTTAACGGGTCCAGCGCGAGGTTACTGCATCGCGATCAGCGCGGGCACGAGCGGTTCCGGCTAGCCCCGCAGCGCCGGGAGCAGTTCCTTCTCGGCGAAGTCGAGGAAGCCCTCCTGCTGGTCGCCGCCGATCTGGACGAGCGCGACGTCGGTGAAGCCCGCCCGCTCGAACTCGCGGACGCCTTCGACGATCGGCTCGACGTCCGGGCCGCAGGCGATCGAGCCCGCGACGTCCTCCTCGCGGACGAACTGCGTCGCGCCGGCGAACCCGGCCGGGCCCGGCAGCTCGGCGTTGACCTTCCAGCCGCCGGCGAACCAGCGGAACTGCTCGTGCGCGCGCTTCACCGCGGCGTCGCGGTCCGGGCCCCACGAGACCGGCAGCTGCGCGATCTTGCGGGCCGGCGGCCCGAGCCGGGTCGCGTCCCACTCCTGGGCCAGCTCCGCCTTCGGCTCGACGGCGATCATCGCGTCGGCGACCGGGGCGAACCGCCGCACCGACTGCGAGCCGGACACCGCGACGGCGACCGGCGTCCGCTGCTCCGGCAGGTCCCACAGCTTCGCGGAGTCGACGCGGAAGTGCTTGCCCTCGTAGTCGAAGTGGCCGCCGTCGAACAGGCCGCCGATGATCTGCACGGCCTCGGCCAGCATGTCGTGGCGGACGTTGGCCGGCGGCCAGCCGCGGCCCACGACGTGCTCGTTGAGGTTCTCGCCCGCGCCGAGCCCGAGGGTGAACCGGCCGGCCGAGAGCGCCTGCACGGTCGCCGCCTTCTGGGCCACCACGGCCGGGTGGTACCGCATGATCGGGCAGGTCACGTAGGTCATCAGCTCGACGCGCTCGGTGCTCTGGGTGACCGCGCCCAGCACGCTCCAGGCGTAGGGCGCGTGCCCTTGCTCCTCGAGCCACGGCGAGTAGTGGTCGCTCATGACCTCGAAGTCGAAGCCGGCCGCCTCCGCACCGGCGGCGAACCGGACCAGGTCGTTCGGCCCGGTCTGCTCGGTCATCAGGGTGTAGCCGATCCGCATCGGCGCCTCCTCTCGTCAGCCCGTCGCGTACCCGGCCGCTGCGGTGGGTAACCACCCGGGGACGACGTTTACCGGGTGATCAACCGGGTACCCGTCTCGCGGGAAGAAGGGAGCAGCCATGCCTCAGTCGTGGAGCGGCAAACGGGAACGCCAGTACGAGCACATCAAGGACTCGGCCGAGGACCGGGGCGCGAGCACCGGGCGGGCCAAGGAGATCGCCGCGCGGACGGTGAACAAGAACCGCGCGCAGTCGGGTGAGTCCCGGCAGGCGAGCCGGACGTCGGTCAAGGACAAGAGCCCGCAGCAGCGCGGCGGTGAGCGGTCGGGCAACCGCAAGGGCCCCGGCGGGCCGACGAAGGACCAGCTCTACAACGAAGCCAAGAAGAAGAACATCGACGGCCGTTCGAAGATGACGAAGAAGGAACTCGAACGGGCGCTGGGCCGGTGACGCCGGTCCCCCTGAACAAGCCCGACCCCCCAGTGTCAGCGTTCCCCCAGATGGGTAGTACCTCCGACATGGAAGAAACAAGTGGCTCGCTCGGCGGCAAACCCACCGTCGACGAGATGCTCGACGAGCTCGTCGAGCTGCGGCTCCCCGCGATGGCGGAGCAGATCCCCCTGGTCCGGATGCTCACGCACGGCGTCGTCTCGCGCGCGGACTTCGGGCTGGACGCCATCGCGGACGCGAAGATGGCCGTCGACGAGGCCTGCGCGCAGCTCGTCCAGCTCGCCGAGCTGGGGTCGCAGCTGCACTGCCGCTTCCGGCTCGCCGTCGACGGCCTGCACGTCGTCGTCTCCACCCGCTCGACCGAGCCCCGCCCGCCGAGCGACCGCACGTTCGGCTGGCACGTCCTCACCACACTGAGCCGGTCGGTGACCGCGCACTGCGACGTCCTTCCCGGTGGAGGCGCGGGCATCGTCACGATCGAGCTGGTGCTCAACCCGGGAACGAGCGCGTGAGCGGCGAGCGCAAAACCGTCCTCCACCGCCCGGACGAGTACGCCCACTGCGAACCGCTGTTCGAGGAGCTGGGCGAGCTCGACGCCGACGACCCGCGGCGGGAAGCCGTCCGGAGCAAGCTGGTGACCGAGCTGCTGCCGCTCGCCGAGCACATCGCGACGCGGTTCTCCGGCCGCGGCGAGCCCCGGGAAGACCTGGTCCAGGTGGCGCGGATCGGCCTGATCAACGCCGTCGACCGGTTCGATCCCAGCCGGGGCCACGACTTCCTGTCCTTCGCCGTGCCGACGATCATGGGCGAGGTGCGGCGGCACTTCCGCGACACCGGCTGGTCCGTCCGCGTCCCCCGCCGGCTCAAGGAACTGCACCTGTCGCTGAGCCAGGGCTCGGCGACGCTTTCCCAGCGCCTGGGCCGCGCACCGACGCCGACGGAGCTGGCCGAGCACCTGAGCCTGGACGTCGACGAAGTCCGCGAAGGCCTGATGGCGGGCAACGCCTACCAGGCGCTCTCGGTGGACAAGCCCGTGCACGACGACGCCGAGGCGCTGTCGCTGGCGGACACCATGGGGGAACCGGACCACGAGATGGCCATGGTGGAGAACCACGAGGCCCTCCAGCCGCTGCTGCAGGAACTGCCCAAGCGCGAGCGCGCGATCCTGGTGATGCGGTTCTTCGGCGGACTGACGCAGACCCAGATCGCCGACCGCGTCGGCATCTCCCAGATGCACGTTTCCCGGCTGCTGTCACAGACGCTCGAGCAGCTGCGCGGCAAGCTCACCGGAGACGGCTAGCCCGCGGCCGGCCCGGTCCGGGCCGGCCGCGGCGCTCACCCCAGCCGCCGCCACTGCTTCGCGAACCGCTTCCGCAGCCGCTCCGCCCGCTCGGCGTCCCGGGCGTGCAGCATCCCGAAGGTGAAGGTGTTCTGCCCCTCGCCGTGCCCGGCGAGGGCGAGGTGGCGCAGGACTTCCCGGCCGACCACGGTGTCCTGGTGCGCGCCGAGCGTCTGCTGGACGGCCTTGACGTTCCGCCGCCACTTCCGCACCTTCTTGCCGGACACCGGCTTCACGGTGTCGGCGGCGTACCGGGCCCGCTTCGCCTTCTTCCGGACGTCGTGCAGCGCGTGCTCCAGCTCTTCGCCCGCCAGCCCGTGGGTCGCCGCCTCGGCGCGCCTCAGCTTCTTCGCCGCCTTGCGCAGCGGCTTGCGCAACCCGGCCTTCGCCCGCTTGCCCGCCTTCTTTCCCGACGGCGGGTCCGCGACCACGGCGTCGAGTTCCCGCAGGAGCGCGAGGTAGCGCTTGCCGGTCAGCGCCTCCATCGCCCGGGTGCGCGCCTCTTCCGCTTCGCGGGCGAAGTGGCGGGTGAGGAACTGGCGCAGCGGCCCGAACACCAGCTCCGGCGGCAGCTCGTCGAGCTGCTCGCGCAGCCGCTCTTCGGCGACTTCGACGTCCCTCGCCGGAGCGAGCTGCTGCCCGAGCCACTGCAGTTCGGCAGCCAGGCCGGCGGTCTTCTCCTTGCCGAGCACCGGCCCGAACGTGCGAAGCGTGCTCCGCAGCTTCCGGGCCGCGACGCGCATCTGGTGCACGGAGTCCTCGACGTCCAGCCGTACGCCGACGTCCGCCCGGCGCAACCGGGCCGCGTGCTCGCGCAGCGACGCCACCACGACGTCCCCCGCCGACGGCTTCTTGCCGGCCCGCGGCGGCGCCGGGACGCGGTCGCCGATCAAGCGGCGGAGCTTCGACGACCACGGCGAGGCCGACGCGCCGGCTTCGGCCAGCGCGCGGTCGAATTCCTCGAGCGACTCCGGTTCGGTGTCCGGGTCGAGTTCCAGCTCCAGCTCGCGCCACTCGTCGAGCCGCGCGGCATCGCCGCCCGCTTCGCCGGTCACGTGGTCGTCGGTGAGGGTCGCGATCGTGCGGCCGTCGGCGGCCGCGAGCCGGTGGGCGAACCGGTCGGTGCGCAGGTGCGCGATCGGCACCAGCTTCTCCCCCAGCGTGTACGCGCGCACCAGGCGCCGGAACCGGCCCGGCACCTTGTGGACGTCCCCGCCCAGCGGGAGCTGGAGCTCCTGGCGCTCGTCGGCCGAGACCGGCAGCTTGAGGTGCCAGCCCGCGTCGTGCCCGCCGACGCGCCGGCGCAGCGTGATGCCGGCCGCCGCGAGCCGGAAGGTCCCGGTGTCGTAGTACGACGCGTCGAGGATCTGCTCGACGGGATCGTCCTGCGCCGCGACGCCCGCCACGCCGATCAGCCGGGGCACCCCGCTGCCCGCCGGGACTTCGTACTTGCGTTCGCGCTCGATCACCGACGTCGGCGCTGCCATAGTCGTCCTCCCTGGGCCCGGTTCTCCTGGTGGCATACCCGGCACGCCGCCCGCCGACACGGGATTCGGCGCTCGAGCAGCGGGTATCCGCCCCGGAAACCCGAGCCCGGACCAGGAGCGTGCATGAACGGCAGCCAGCCCGCAACCGACCTGACGATCGTCCTCGCCGGTGACCACCGGGACCTCGACCGGCTCTGCACCGAGCTCGAACTCGGCCAGGGCAGCCCCGAGAACCGCAAGGACCTCTCGGATCACCTGATCGCGGAGCTGGTCCGGCACGCCGTCGCCGAAGAACCCTTCCTCGACGGCGAAGGCGACCTCGCCGAAGCCGACCGGCTGATGCGGCAGCTGGAGGGCGCGGGACCGCAGGAGACGCGGTTCGAGCGGCTGCTGGGCGGGCTCATCCGCGCGGTGCGGCGGCACGTCCGCGACGAAGGGCCCGCGGCCGTGACCGAGGTCCGCCGCCGCTGTTCCCCCGAACGGCGGGCCGAACTGGGCCGTGCGGTCCTAGAAACCCGGGAGGCCGCCGCGACGCTGCCCCACCCGGACCTGGCCGACCGGGTGCTGCCGGCCGAGCGGCTGTGGCCGGGGCCGGGGTTCGTCGACCGCGCCAGGAACGCGCTGGTCCGGCCGGGGCACGGCGAGAACGCACCGGCATCGGGTTGAATGGGGTCCGTCACGACCACGGACACAGTGAGGACCGATGAGCGTCAGCGAAGGGGAATGGGCCCGGGACCGGGCCTGGTTCGGACAGGACGGCGCACCGGCGCCGGGCCCGCTGGCGGGGCAGTTCGCCGACCTCACGCGGACGCTGCTGGACGTGACGCCGACGGTCGGCGGCGTGCTCAAGCTCGTCGTCGGCGCCGCGGTCGCGATCATCCCGGACGCCGATCTGGTCAGCGTCACCCTGCGCGGGCCCGACGGCCGGTTCCACACGCCGGTCGAGACCGACGCCGTCGCGCTGGAGCTCGACCGGCTGCAGTACGAACACGGCGAAGGCCCGTGCGTGGAATCGGCCCGCCCGGACGGCCCGGCCGTCGGCTGGTCGCAGGACGTCGGCCACGACCCGCGCTGGCCGTCGTTCGGCCCGGGAGCCGCCCGCCACGGTTACCACTCGGTGCTGGCGACGGCCCTGCTCCCGGACGCCCGCCCGCCGCGCCTGTCGGGGGCGCTCAACATCTATTCGCGCACGCCGGGGGCGTTCGACAGCCACGCCATCGACGCCGCGCTCCTGCTGGCCACGCACGCCTCGCTGGCGCTCGCCCACACCGAGGCGCTCGTTTCGGCCGAGCTGGAGTCCGAGCACCTGCGCCGCGCCATCGACAGCCGGGACGTGATCGGCCAGGCGAAGGGCATCCTGATGCAGCGCCGCGGCATCACCGCCGACGAAGCCTTCGACGTGCTGCGGCGGACGTCCCAGGACCTCAACGTCAAGCTCGCCGACCTCGCGCGGACCCTCGCCACCCGGCACACCGAGATCGACGTCCCGGTCGCCGGGCGCGAGGGCTGAGGGGCTACTGGGCCGAGTACGGGGACCGGTTCTCCAGCGACGGGCTGACGTCCGGGTACCGGCCTTCCTGGCCCGGCACCGGCGTCACGGTCGGGGTCTGCGGCTCCACGCGCTGACGGCTGCCGCGCTGGACGACGGCTTCGACTTCCTGCTCGCCGCGGATGCGGGCCAGCACGCCGAGGGTGATCGCGTGGGCGAGCGCGAGGATCAGCAGCAGGACGCCGAGGCGGCCGACGACGCCCGGCAGGTCGCTGTCGCCCATGTCGATGGTCGAGATCAGCGCCAGCACGCCCAGCGTCGCCAGGTGGAACAGGACCGTGACCAGGCGGGTCATCGAGGCGCCCGCCGCGGGATCGCCGTAGGAGTTCTCCAGGTACCGCCGTCCGCTGCGGTAGATGATCTGCCCGTCGATCAGGACCAGCGCGATGCCGATCGCGAGGAACGACAGGTACGCGTTCGTGGTCATGCCGGACGCTCCTTCCAGGGGGACCTTGCCGGAGGAATACCCTCCGCGTCGCGCACGGAAACGCCGCGGTCACCCCTCGAAGGCGTCCGGGTCCGGCCCGGTGCGGCGGCCGGCGTCGAGCTTGCCGATCGCCGTCATGTCCTCGTCGTCGAGTTCGAAGCCGAACACGTCGATGTTCTGCCGGATCCGGTCCGGGGACGAAGACTTGGGGAACACGATGTTCCCGAGCTGGAGGTGCCAGCGCAGCACGACCTGCGCCGCCGTCTTCCCGTGCTTGGCCGCCAGGTCGGCGAGCACCGGGTCGTCGAGCACGCCGGCCCGCGCGAGCGGGCTCCACGCCTCGGTCGCGATGCCGTGCTCCCGGTGGTAGGCGCGCAAGTCGTTCTGCTGCAACGCGGGGTGCAGCTCGATCTGGTTGACCGCGGGGACCGTCTCGCACTCGCCGGCGAGCCGGTCGAGGTGCGCCGGCTGGAAGTTCGACACTCCGATCGCGCGTGCCTTGCCCGCGCGCAGGATCTCCTCGAAGCCCTGCCACGTGCGGACGTAGTTCTCCTTGTGCGGCAACGGCCAGTGGATCAGGTACAGGTCGACGTGGTCGAGGCCGAGCCGGCGCAGGCTGCCTTCGAGCGCGGTGATCGCGTTGTCGTGGCCGTGCGCGTCGTTCGCCAGTTTCGTCGTGACGAACACGTCTTCCCGCTTCAGGCCCGATTCGGCGATCCCGGCGCCGACACCCTCTTCGTTCCGGTACAGCTGCGCGGTGTCGATGTGGCGGTAGCCGGCCTCGAGGGCCGTCCGCACCGCCCGCGCGGTTTCGGCGGGCGGGATCTGGAAGACGCCGAACCCGAACTGCGGGATCCGCACGCCGTTGTTCAGTTCGACGGTGGGAACGTCGGCGGTGGTGGTCGTCATGTGTGCGGCCTACCCGTGGCCCGCGGACGCGAAACACGGCGGGGCGGTCGTCCACCGCCCCGCCGTGCCCCCGCACTCGATCGGGTTATGTGCCCGGGCGGTCCACGTCACCGCGCCAGCCACCGGTCTCCCTGCCGTGCTGCTCGATGAACTCCTTGAACCGCTTCATGTCGCCCTTCACCCGGCGGTCGAGCACGCCCAGCTTGTCGGCGACGTTCTCGGCGAAGCCCTCCGGATCGATCTCCATCTGCGCGGTGACGCGCGTGTGGCGGTCGTCGAGCCGGTGGAAGGTGATGACCCCGGCGTGGTCCGGGCCGGAATCGGACGTCCACGCGACCCGTTCGTCGGGGTGCTGCTCGGTGATCGTCGCGTCGAATTCACGCGTCACGCCACCGAACTTCGTCACCCAATGGGTGTGCGTGGCGTCGACCTGCTTGATCTGCTCGACGCCTTCCATGAACCGCGGGAATTCCTCGAACTGCGTCCACTGGTTGTAGGCGGTGGAAACGGGGACCTCCACGTCCACGATTTCGGTGATCGTGCTCATGCACTCCTCCTGGTCGGTGGTGGAATTCCCCGGCTACCCCGTGGTGCGGCGGCCAAACGCGCCGTGATTGACCCGGCGCGCGCCGGGTACCCCGCGGCCAGGTGAAGGAGGTGTTCCGTGATCGAAGAAGTGAACGAGAAACCGGCGGCGGACCGGTCGATCGGCGAACTGGTGACGGACCTGACCGACGAGGTCAAGCGGCTGGTCCGGGACGAGATGCGGCTCGCGGTCTTCGAACTGCAGCGCAAGGGGAAGAAGATGGGCTTCGGCGCCGGCTTGTTCGGCGCGGCGGGCCTGTTCGCGCTGTTGGGCGCCGGCACCCTGGTCGCGGCCGCCGTGCTGGCGCTGGCGCTGGTCGTACCCGGCTGGCTCGCGGCGGTGATCGTCGCGGTCGCGCTGTTCCTGATCGCCGGGATCGCGGCGCTGGCCGGGAAGAAGGAAGTGACCCAGGGCGTACCACCGGTCCCCGAGGAAGCGATCACCGGCGTCCGCGAAGACGTGGACACCGTGAAGCAGGGGGTGCGGGCATGAGCGACGGCGGCTTCCCGAAGAACGCCGAGGAGGCGCGGCTCGACCGGGACACCACCCGGGAAGAGCTGACCGAAACCCTGGAAGCGCTCGGGCAGAAGCTCGACGTGAAGACCCGGGTCAAGGAGAACGTCGACGAAAAGCTCGACGCGGCCACCGCCAAGGTCGCCGACGTCACGAACGAGCCGACCGCGGTCAGGTTCCGCCAGGGGGCCGACGCCGTCCGGGCCAACCCGATCCCGGTCTTCGCCGGCGTGCTGGGCCTGCTGATCGTGATCCGCCTGATCCTGCGACGGAGGAACGCCTCGTGAACAAGGTGCTGTACAAACCGCTCAGCTGGACGGTGGGCGCCCTCGGCGGTGTCCTGGCCGGCCAGGTCTTCAAGCAGGTTTGGAAACGGGTCGCAGGCGAAGAAGACGCGCCCGACGCCACCGACCGCGACTACACCTGGCAGCAGGTGATCATCGCGGCGGCGGTGCAGGGCGCGATCTTCGCCGCCGTCAAGGCGGCCACGGAACGGGCCGGTGCGGTCGGCTACCGCAAGGCGACCGGCGACTGGCCGGACGACTGACCGCACCCGGTCAGTCCACAGTGGACGACGGGCGGCGTGGCCGCCGGGCGGTCACGCCGTCCCGCCGGGTTCGGTGGTGAGACCGGCCAGTGCCGCTCCCACGCGCGGGTGAACGTTCAGCACCAGGTCGGCGCCGGTCGCCTCCAGTGAGCGCGTCACCGCGTGGCCGCTCACGACGAGGGCGAGGCCGGTGCGGTCGTTCGCCTCCAGCAGCGACCGCACCCCGGCGCAGCTGAGGAAGGCCACGCGGGTCAGGTCGGCGACGATCCGGTCACCCGTGGCCAGTGCTTCGTCGAGCGTGCCGACGGTGGCGGCGTCGATATCGCCCACCAGGGTGATGACGCGGATTCCGCCCGGACGCTCGGTCGTCGTGGCGGTCAACCCGGCGGGTTCGTAAACTGTTCGGAAAATGTCGTGCATGGCGCTCCCTTTCCCAGCGTGCAGGGGCGCTGACCGGAGCACGTGTCTGAACAACAGCCAACACCATTGACCGTACGCCCCTGCGCCGAGAGGTCAACCCCGCCGGTTTCCCGGCATCGGCCTCGGGTAACCGGCGAACGACGACTTCCGGGCGAGGAAAGGGGAACCATGCGTGTCGTGATCGTCGGCGGTGGTTTCGCCGGCCACAACACGGCGAAGAGCCTTCGGAAAGCAGCGGGCGAAGACGTCGAAATCGTCGTGCTGAACCCGACGGACTACTTCCTGTACCTGCCGCTGCTGCCGGAGGTGGCGGCCGGGATCCTCGACCCGCGCCGGGTGGCGGTGTCGATCCCCGAAACCCTGCGCGGGGTGCGCCTGGTGCTGGGGACCGCCACCGGCGTCGACTTCGACGGCCGCACGGTCGCCTACACCGATCCGGAGGACCGCGAGCACCGGCTCCGCTACGACCGGCTGGTGCTGGCCGCGGGCAGCGTCAACAAGCTGTTGCCGATCCCCGGCGTCCCCGAGTACGCGCACGGCTTCCGCGGCGTGCCGGAGGCGCTGTACCTGCGGGACCACATCACGCGGCAGATCGAGCTGGCCGCCGCGGCGGACGACCCGGCCGAACGCGCCGCGCGCTGCACGTTCGTGGTGGTCGGCGCGGGGTACACCGGCACCGAGGTGGCCGCGCAGGGCCCCGCGTTCACCGCCGCGCTCGCCGCGCGTCACCCCGAGCTCGCCGGGCAGCCG
>NZ_JAAGNB010001843.1:0-1526 GCF_010550475.1 Amycolatopsis sp. SID8362 | reverse complement strand
CGGCCATCGGTGCGTCCTCAGGCGTGGGGGAGCGGGAAGGTGTTCAGCTTCTCTTCGGGCAGCGGGTGCGCGCGCCAGCCGAGGTCGACCGCCGCGCGGCGCACGCGGCCGTCGCCCCAGTAGGGCAGCCCGGCCGGGAAGTTGGCCACCAGCCCCGGCACGAGCGTGTGCGCGGCGTGGAACCCGGCGGCGGCGACGTCGCGGGTGGTGAGGTCGACGCTGAGCACCTCGAACCCGCGTGCCTCGACGCGCTCCTGGTAGGTCTTCAGCGTGCGTTCACCGAGTGCCGGCAGGCCGTCCCAGCCGCGCTCCGGGAGGTCACGGACCCACGGCGCGACGTGCGCGGCGGCCCGCGGGTCGAGGTAGACCTGTTGCTGGCACAGCAGGTCCGCGACGTCGCCGAAGTCGGCGCGGTAGGAGTCGAGGTAGCGCCGGTCGGCCCGGTACGGCTTGAGGTTGCCCAGGTGCGGCAGGTCGTCGCGCATCGCGGCCAGCTCGCGCTCGTCGTCGAGGGCCAGGCAGGTGTGCTGCAGCGTGAACCCTTCGGCGAGCGCCTTCTTCGCCGCTTCCAAGGCGTCGGGCCGGGTGGCGAACCCGATCGACAGCCAGCGCCGCGCCCGGTCGAACACCGCCGCGGCGACGACCGGGACGGCGAATTCGTTGTCCAGCGGGATCAGCGTCACGTCGTAGGTGTCCGTGGTGTCGGCGACGAGCGCCCGCACCTCGGGCGGCACCGGCAGGGCGCGCAGCCGCGGCGTGTTGGCCCACCACACCATGGTGGTGTCCCGCTCCAGGACCTCTTCCAGACCGGAAGTGACGGCGTGCTCCGCGCTCGTGCCCCCGGCGAGGCCGGCGATCAGCGGGTCGGTGAAGCGCGCCCCGCCGGGTTCGGGCGCCTGGGAGACGAGGCTCGCCGGCACCCAGACCGGCTCTTTCGTGGTATGCGAAAAGGCTTCCACCCACGCGCATTCGGCGTCGGTGGTCAGCGGCGCGAACGGGAATCCGGGCGTGGCGTACTGGCGGGCCGAGTACAAGTTGAGCCGGCGCGGGTCGAGGGCCGGGACGCGGGCGCGGCGCAGCTGCTCGTAGCTGCCGTGCCGGACTTCGCGCTCCGGGGGCAGCCAGCTGCCGCAGTAGCGTTCGACGGCCTCGCCGATCGCGGACTCGCGGGCCAGCTCGAAGTCGTGCCACGACGTGCCGAACGCCTGGCGGTCGTTGGGCCAGTCGACGACCCGCCGCATGTCCGCGACGTCCACCGCGCACACCTTGAGCCGGGCCGGCATGCCCGGGGCGGCGGGCAGTTCGTGGACCGCGGTCACGATGCCGGTCCGGTCGTCGACGAGCAGGTCCGGCCGCAGGCCCTGCTCCCGGACCGGCCGGGGCCGGTCGGGGACGGGGAGCACGGGCCGGGGGAGCGCGGTCAGCCGGACGGGGTCGAGTTCCAGCTCGCCGGTCGTCGTTTCGGTGGGTTCACCGGCGACCCAGCGTTCGAGCTGGACGGCGAGCGCGGCGGCCAGCCAGCGGGC
>NZ_JAAGNB010001785.1:0-3817 GCF_010550475.1 Amycolatopsis sp. SID8362 | reverse complement strand
GCTCCCCGACGGCTTCGCGGTGCGCTACGAGCCGGCGACCCCGCCCCTGGAGGTCGGCGGCGACTGGTACGACGTCGTCACGCTCGGCGGCGACCGGATCGGCATCGTCGTCGGCGACTGCGTCGGCCGGGGACTCACGGCGGCCGCGGTGATGGGGCAGCTCCGCAGCGCCTGCCGCGCGCTGCTGCTGGAGGCCAACGGCCCGGCGCGCACCCTGAACACGCTCGACCGCTTCGCCGACCGGCTGCCGGGTGCCTTGTGCACCACCGTCTTCTGCGGGGTCCTCGACCCGGCCACCGGCACGCTGACCTACAGCAGCGCCGGGCACCCGCCCGCGACCCTGGTGCACCGCGACGGTTCGGCGGAGTTCCTCGACGCGGGTGGCAGCCTGCCGCTCGCCGTGCGCGTCGAGGCGAACCGGCCGGAGGCCACCGCGGTCGTCCCGGTCGGCTCGCTGCTGATGCTCTACACCGACGGGCTCGTCGAACGCCGCCGCGAATCCCTCGACGACGGCATCGCCCGGGCCACCGAAGTGGCCCACGACGTGCGGGAGGCCGACCTGACCGACCTCGCGGCCGGCCTGATGGGCCGGCTCCGGCCCGACGACGGCTACGAAGACGACGTCGCCCTGCTGCTCTACCGCCGGTCGGTGCCCCCGCTGCAGCTCGACTTCGCGGCGCACCCGGACAGCCTCGCCTCGACCCGCACCTGGCTGCGCGCGTGGCTCGCCACCACGGAGCTCGAGACCGAACTCGCCCAGGACGTCCTCGTCGCGACGGGCGAGGCGTGCGCCAACGCCGTCGAACACGCCTACCCCGGCGCGTCGGGCGGCAACGCGCACCTCGCCGCCCGGTTCACCGGCTCCCGGCTGGTCGTCGTGGTCACCGACGACGGCCGCTGGAAGCAGCCACCACCGGACAACCAGGTGCTGCGCGGCCGCGGCATGGCGATGATGGAGGCACTGGCCGACGCGGTCACCGTCCGGCACGACGCCGACGGCACCACCGTCACGCTGGAATGGAGAACCGGTCCGTGAGAACGCCGCTCACGCTGGACGCCGGCCGCGGCGACGACGGCGACCCGACGCTGCGCGTCACCGGCGAGATCGACCTGAGCAACGCCGCCGAGTTCGGCGCGGCCCTGGACCGCCAGCTGGCGGCGGGGACCGCGGTCACCGTGGACCTCACCGGGGTGGCCTACCTCGACAGCGCGGGCGTCGCGGTGCTGTTCGACCGGACCGGGGAGCACGACCTGCGCCTGATCGCCCCGCGGCTGCTCGAACGCGTTTTGCGGGTGCCCGTCTCGCACTGGTCGCGAAGGTGACCGTCCGGTGAAGGATTGACCCGCTCCGCTTCGGGTACGTCACCCGAAGCGACGGTCGCGGGGTGGGTTGTGCCGCCGGCCGCCGCGAGGTGGTTCCCGGCGCCAACCCACGACGTTCAGCAGCGAGCGCCGGGCCGGAACCACCGCTTCACGCCCGGCTCCCGCTCCCAGCCGGCTCCCGGGATGTCGTGAACGACCCTTTCACTTCGTCCGACGACAGGGTCGCGCCGGCGAGCGGGTGACCGGCCACAGAGTCGCCTGGCCGCGTGGTCTGCCCGGCGTCGCGGGGATGTTGTGAAAGGGTCATTCATGTCGTCTGGCGACATGAATGAGTCATTCACTACGTTCCGCGGCAGGGTGCTGGCAAAGTCGCGCTGGTGGGCGGGTGCCCGGCCGCAGGCCGGCTGCGTGGTCTGCCCGGCGCGCGGGGATGTCGTGAAAGGGTCATTCATGTCGTCTGGTGAGGTGAATGACCCATTCATGTCGTTGCCGGGGACCGCTACGCGCCGGGTGTTGCGGAAGACGCACCACCCACGGGTAAGGTTTCGCCGTTCCGTTGAAGCAGCAGCGGTGCGCTCGACCACCGCCGCCCGGAACGGGAGATGATCACGTGACCGGTGAACCGCTCCCGCCGGAGCACCTCGACGAACTGACCGCCGCCATGGCGGGGCTGACCGACGCGCTGGAGTCCGAACCCGCCGAAGCCGAAATACTCGACGCCGTCTGCGCGGAGGCCGTCCGCGCCGTGCCCGGTGCCGACATGGCCAGCATCACCGCGATCCGGGACGGCGAGCCGTCGACCGTGGCGTCCACCGACGAGCGCGCCGTCGAGATCGACCGGTTCCAGTACGCGGCGGGCGAAGGCCCGTGCCTGCGGGCCGCCGCGACCGGGGAGATCGTGCGGCTGCCGCTGGTCGCCGCGGACGTCGTCTGGCCTTCGTTCACCACGCACGCCCGCGCGCTCGGCGTCGGCAGCTACCTCGCCGCGCCGCTTCGGGTGGACGAGCACCTCTCCGGCGCGCTCAACCTCTTCGGCTACGGCGACCACGGGTTCGCCGAGACCGACTCGCGGTTGCTGCAGCTCTACACCACGGTCGTCTCGTTCGGGCTGCGCACCACCCGGCGCTACCGCCAGGCTCGAAGGCAGGCGACCGAGCTGGAAGCGGCGATGCGCACGCGGGCGGTGATCGAGCAGGCCAAGGGCATCCTGATGGCCGTGCACCGGATCGGTGCCGACGACGCGATGAAGCGGCTGGTCGCGGAGTCCCAGCACACCAACGTGAAGCTGCGGGACGTCGCGGCCCGGTTCGTCGAAGACCTGTCCGCCGGCTGAGCCGCTCAGGCGGTGCGGCGCACCGGGAACGGCCAGGTCAGCGTGATCACGGTGCCGTCGGCGGTGGAGCGGAGGTCGAGCCCGTCGACGAGCGCCTGGATCAGGCGCAGGCCGCGGCCACCGTCGTCGCGCTCGGTGATCGACTCCCAGCGGCCCTGGTCGGCGACGGTGATGACGAGCACCTCCTCGTCGACCCGGGCGCGGACGTCGATCAGCCCCGGCCGGCCGCCGTAGGCGTGGTCGAGCACGTTGGCCATCGCTTCCCAGCACGCCAGCACGACGTCGTCGGCCTGCCTGCCGACCTCGTCGCCGGCCCGCCGCCGCAGCCACGAAATCAGGTGACGGCGCAGGCTCGGCAGCGTCCGTGGCGAAATCGTGCCGCGGTACCGCCAGCCATCCGATCCCAGCTCTTCCACGTTCACCTCCCCGGGGGACTGTCGGTTTGCTACCCACCGGTTCGGCATCTCAATCACGAGTAACGACTTTCCCTGCTGCGTTCGGCCCTGGTGCGTGGTGCGCCCGCCGTGATCGGATGGGCGGATGACTCGGTCGACGTGGTCCGTGGTGCTGTGCGCGGTGCTGGCCGCGCCCCTGCTGTCCGTCCCGGCGGCCGCCGCGGCCTCCGCGCCGGGGCCGGGTGCGGTGTCGCACTTCGGCCTGGCCCGGAAGGACTGCCTGGGCACCGCCCGCAACACGGCGAGCAAGGCGTGGTTCACGGTGGCGGGCGGCGTGCTGTCCGACGTCTACGCGCCGGTGATCGACAACACGAACGTCGAGTCGCTGCAGTTCGCGGTCACCGACGGGCGCAGCTTCACCGACCTGCAAGCGCGCGACATGACCTACACGGTCCGCACCAGCGCGGGCGGGATGGCCTGCGAGGTGACCTCGACCCCGCGCAGCGGCCGGTACCGGCTGGTCACCGAGTACCTGGCCGACCCGGCCCGGACCGGCGTCCTGATCCGCACGCGCCTCGAACCGCTGCTGGGCTCCGGCGACGACCTCAAGGTCTACGTCCGGTACGACGCGAGCGTCAACGGCAACGGCGGGGGCGGCCCGGCCAACGGCGGCGGGGACACCGCCACCGTCGACGCGGCGACGAGCGCGCTGGTCAGCGCCGACGCGAACACCGTCTCCAGCGCCCCGGCCCGCGACTACGGCACG
>NZ_JAAGNB010001738.1:0-6927 GCF_010550475.1 Amycolatopsis sp. SID8362 | reverse complement strand
GCCGCGAACGCCGCCCGCAGCTCGACGGCCGTCAGCGGCCGGTCCGGCGCCTCGGGGCTGTGGGCCAGCAACTCCCGCACGGCGGGGTCGAGACCGGTGCTCACACCGCCTCCGCGACGAGCACCCGCGGCGAACCCGGCAGCGTCAGCCGGTCTACCGGGCGCCAGCCCGTGGCGGACAGCCAGCCGCGCACGTCGGCCTCGGGGTACACGACCGTGCCGTCGATGACCAGGTACTCCCCCGCGTGCAGCGCGTCGAGCGCCCGCGGCGACGGGTCGTCGTCGAGGAAGAAGTCGAGCAGCAGCAACCGCGCCCCGGGCGCCGCCGCGGCCCGGGCGTGGCGCAGGATCGCCTGGTTCTCCTCGGCGGAGAACCGGTGGACCACGTGGTTCACCATCACCAGGTCGAACTCGCCCGCGGGCTCGGCCTCGGGGGTCGGGGCGCCGACGACGGTCGCCCGGTCCGCGAACTCCGCGACCGCTTCGGTGACCGACGGGACCGACCGGGGGTCGTAGACGAACGTCACCCGCAGCACGTCGTTGGCACGCAGGGCCTGCAGGGCGAACTCGGCCGAGAGACCGCCCAGGTCCAGGAGGTTCTTGTACCTGCTGAAGTCGAATCCGTTCGCCAGCATCCGAGCGTGTAGGGCGTTATACGCCATGACCCCGCCGAGGAAGGTGCCCCAACGGTCGCCGCCGAGGTCGAGTTCGCCGGGTTCGCCGGTGTCGGTGGTGTGCGGGAACTGCCGCCAGTGCGGGTAGCTGATCGTCTCCAGGAAGGTCAGGAACGGCGCGAGGTCCAGACCTTCCCCGCCGAGGTACGCGGCGGTGTCGGCGGTCAGCTCGTAGCGACCGTCCACGCGGGACAGCAGGCCGAGCGCGGCGAGGGCGTCCCCGAGGATCCGGACGGTCTTTTCGGGGCGGCCGGTCCGCTCGGCCAGCTCCCCCGCGACGAGCGGGCCGGCCGTCAGCGCGGGGAACAGGCCGATGCGGTTGGCGGCGAAGAGCTGCTGGGCGGCCATGTAGCCGACCGCGATGTCCACGATCCGTTCGGGCGTGGCGGGTCTGGTCGTCACGTCGTCCTCCTTTGTTCGACGCGGACACTCTACATCCGTAGATAAAAGAGTCCAGCGCCGAATTTTCCCCGCACAGCAACAAAAAGCCGTGATGTTTCAACTTCCTACGTTTGTAGAATAAAACCATTGACACCGCATGGCGCCGGTGTCAACATGCGTAGAACTACCCCTGCCGGTGCCCGGCAGTCCGGCCCGCCCCCTCGCGGCGGGCGCGAGGAAGGGGAATCCATGACGCTGCTCGAAATCCGGGAGCTCACCGTCGGCGTCGTCACCGACGACACCGAGCGCGAACTCGTGCGGGAGCTCTCCCTCGATCTCGGGCGGGGGCGGACGCTCTGCGTGGTCGGCGAGTCCGGCAGCGGCAAGACCGTGACCGCCCTGTCGATCATCCGCCTGCTCGAGTTCGTCGCCCCCGTCCGCACCCGCGGCGAGATCGCGGTCGACGGCGTGGACGTCACGAAGCTGCCCGCCGACGCGATGCGCGCCTACCGCGGCCCGCGGATCGGCATGATCTTCCAGGAGGCCCTCGACTCCCTCAACCCGAGCCGGCGCGTCGGCGGGCAGCTGGCCGAGGCGTACCGCGAACCCGGGTCGCTGCCCGGGCAGGCCGCCCGCCGCGGCAGCCCGCTGCGCAAGCGGGCCGAAGCCAAGGCCCGGCGGCTGCTGACCGAGGTCGGGCTCACCGACACCGACCGGATCCTGAGGCTGTACCCGCACCAGATGTCCGGCGGCATGCAGCAGCGCGTGATGATCGCGCTCGCCCTGATGGCCGACCCCGACCTGCTCATCGCCGACGAGCCGACCACCGCCCTCGACGTCACCACGCAGGCGGAGATCCTCACCCTCTTCGACCGCGTGCGCCGCGATCACGGCACGGCCTGCGTGTTCATCACCCACGACATGGGGGTCGCCGCGCAGGTCGCCGACCGGATCGCGGTGATGTACCGCGGCCGCCTGGTCGAAGCCGGGTCGCGCGACGAGGTCCTGACCCGGCCGCGGCACCCGTACACGCGGGCGCTGCTCGGGTGCGTGCCGCAGCTGGGCGTCAGCCGCCGCGACGGCTTCCCGACCATCTCCCCCGCCCTGCTCGAATCCGCGATGGCGGGCGAAGCGACCGAAGCCGTCGAAACCCGGGCTCTCAAGCCACGTCCCGAGCGGGTGCCCGAAGGGCCGCCGCTCACCATCACCGCGGTGTCCAAAGTGTACGGCCGAAAAGGACGCCGGGTGGAAGCGGTGCGGGACGTCTCACTGGACATCGCGCCCGGCGAGTTCTTCGGCCTGGTGGGCGAATCCGGCTCCGGCAAGTCCACGCTCGGCAGGCTGGTGACCGCGCTCGAACCGCCGGCGTCGGGGACGATCACCTTCGGCGCGCACGGGATCACGCCCGCCGGGCTGATCGGCGACGAGCGCGCGTTCCGCCGGCGCGTCCAGCTCATCTTCCAGGACCCGCAAAGTTCCCTGGACCCCCGCCACACCGCGGCGCGGATCATCGCCGAGCCGCTGAAGGAGCTGACCCCGTTGCGCGGCGCCGAACTGGACCGGCGGGTGGCCGAGCTGATCGACGAGGTCGGCCTGCCGAAGGATTCCGCCGGAAAACTGCCGTCGCAGCTGTCCGGCGGGCAGCGCCAGCGCGTCTCCATCGCGCGGGCGATCGCCGCCGGGCCCGAACTGATCGTCGCCGACGAGCCGACGTCGGCGCTCGACGTCTCCGTGCAGGGCCAGGTGCTGAACCTGCTGCTGGACCTGCGCCGCACCCGCACGCTGAGCCTGCTGTTCATCACCCACAACCTCAGCCTCGTGCTGTCGGTCGCCGACCGCGTCGGCGTGATGTACCGCGGCGAGCTGATCGAAACCGGGACCCCGGACGAGATCCGCCTCGCGCCGCAGCACGAATACACCCGGCGGCTGCTCGCCGCCAACCCCGACCTGCCCGCCCTCCCCCACACAGGATCGACGCGCCCATGAAACGGACTCCCCTGCTCGCCGCCCTCGCCGCCGCGGCCACGCTGCTCGCCGGCTGCATGGGCGGGGCCGGCACCACGGCCGCCGCCGACGGGCCGCCGGTCCGCGGCGGCAACCTCACCGTCGCCGTCCCCACCGATCCGCAGTCGCTCGACATGGTCGCCAACCCCGGCCAGGTGACCGCGCAGATCGGCAACATGATGTACGAGAAGCTGTTCGAGGTCGACCAGCACTTCGTCGCCCGGCCGATGCTGGTCGACACGTTCACCACCAGCCCGGACCGGCTCGCCTACACCTTCAAGCTGCGCCAGGGCGTGACCTTCCAGGACGGCAACCCGCTGACGGCGAACGACGTCGTCGCGAGCCTCCAGCGCTGGCAGAAGAGCCACCGCACCGGGCAGCTGGTCACCCCGGACATCGACGCGATCACCGCGCCGGACCCGGCGACGGTGAGCATCAAGCTCAAGCGGCCGCGCTACCCGCTGATCGACGAGCTGGCCGGCGCGGGCACCGAAATCTACGAGGCGAAGAACCTCACCGGGCTGCCCGCCACCGGGTTCGGGCAGGACAAGGCGATCGGCACCGGCCCGTACAAGCTGAAGAGCTGGGACATCGGCCAGCAGCTGGTGCTCGAACGCTACGCCGGCTACAAGCCGCGGTCCGAAGAGGACTGGGGCGGCCAGGCCGGCGCGAAGCACGCCTACCTCGACACGGTCACCTACAAGGTCGTCGGCGACCAGGACGCGCTGGTCAACGGCCTGCAGACCGGCCAGTGGGACCACGCGATGCCGGCCAACGACCAGTACGAGCAGCTCAAGGCCAACCCGAACCTGGTGGTGCACAACCTGCCGGGCGGCAACGAGAACGTCGTCATCCCCAACTTCAACCCCGGCTCGAAGTTCGCCGACCCGCGGGCCCGCCAGGCGCTGAACCTGCTGCTGGACAAGCCCGCCATCAACGCCGCGACCGGCGGCAGCAAGGACCTCACGATCGAGACCGGCGCGTTCGCCTCGCCGGACAACAAGGCGTCCTACTCGACCGCAGGCGACGACGTCTACCGGCAGCACGACCCGGCCCGCGCCAAGGAACTCCTCGCCCAAGCGGGCATCACCGCCGGTGCCACGATCCACATCGTCACCACGAACTCCTACCCCGAGTTCGGCAAGTGGGCCGTGCTCATCCAGGACGCGCTCGGGAAGATCGGGCTGCAGACCAAGATCGACACGTTCGACTTCGCCACCATGCTCGGGACGCTGACCAAGGACCCGGGCGGCTGGGACATCACGACGCTGTTCTTCGACTCGTCGCTGACCTCGCCGGCGCAGATGCCCGCGCTCACCCTCGGCACGCTCAACGGCTCGACGTCGCCGGAGCTCGACGGGCTGATGACCGAGTTCAACGCCTCGACCACGCCGGAGCAGGCGAAGGCGGTCATCGACAAGCTCCAGGCGTTCACCTGGAAGCAGCTGTCGGTGATCACGCTGAGCCAGTCCCGGCTCTACGCCGCCTACACCCCGCGGCTCAAGGGCTACGGCGACTTCTACCGGGTCTTCTGGAACTCCTGGCTGGCCGCATGACCGGGGTGCTGCTGCGCCGGCTGCGCGACCTCGCGATCATCCTGGTCATCGTCGGCACCATGATGTTCTTCGTCATCCGGCTGATCCCGGGCGACCCGGCCCAGGCGATCCTCGGCCCGACCGCGCGCCCGGCCGACGTCGCCGCGCTGCGGTCGAGCATGGGCCTGGACGGCTCGCTCTGGCAGCAGTACCTCAGCTGGGCCGGGCACGTCCTGCGCGGCGACTTCGGGTCGTCGATCACCTACCACCAGCCGGTGCTCGACGTCGTCGCCGCGCACATCGTGCCGACGCTGACACTCGCCGTGCTGTCCACGGTGATCAGCTTCTTCCTGTCGATCGCGATCACGGCGTGGCAGGCGGTGTCGCCGCGCAACCTCGTGGCCCGGGCGCTCGACCGGCTGTCCTCGCTCGGCATGGCGATGCCGGACTTCTGGATCTCGCTGGTGCTCGTGCTCGTCTTCTCGGTGACGCTGCGGTGGTTCCCCTCCAGCGGCTACCACGACCTGCTGACCGACCCGGTCGCCGCGGTGCCCGCGCTGGTGCTCCCGGTGACCGTGCTCGTGATCGGGCAGACGGCGTTGTTCGTGCTCACCCTGCGCGAGAGCGTGCTCGGCGAGCTGCCGCTGGCCTACCTGCGCACCGCGCGCGTCAAGGGCCTGCCCGAACGGCGGGTGCTGCTGAAGCACGTCCTGCCGAACGCCCTGATGCCGCTGGTGACGCAGCTGGGCAGCAATTTCGCCATGCTGGTCGGCGGGATCGTCATCATCGAGTCGATCTTCGTCGTGCCGGGGCTCGGCCACCTGCTCATGGGCGCGGTGTCCACTCGCGACTTCCCGCTCATCCAGGGCGTGACGTTGTTCGTCGCGGTGCTGTTCGTCGTGGTCAACCTCCTGGTGGACCTGTCGTACGCGCTGCTCGACCCGAAGGTGCGTGTCGCATGAGCCTCGCCGTCGCCGAACCGGCGTCCACGGTGGACACTCCCCCGCCCCGGCGCGCGGCGCGGGTGTTCCGGCGCAACCGGACGCTCGTGGTGTGCTCGGTCCTTTTAGGCCTGATCGTGCTAGCCGTGGTCGTGCTGCCGTTCTTCCTGCCGAGCGTCAGCGCGACCGACCCGGTGCACCGGCTGCTGCCGCCGTCGGGCGCGCACCCGCTCGGCACCGACTCCTTCGGCCGCGACGTCCTCGCCCGGCTGGTGTCCGGCGGCCGGGCGTCGCTGGGGCTGTCCGCGTTGATCACGCTGTGCGCGGCGTTCTCCGGCATGGTGATCGGCCTGGTCAGCGGCTTCTACCGGGCCGCCGACGCCGTGCTGATGCGGCTGATGGACGCGTGGATGTCGTTCCCGGCGATCATCCTCGCGATGGCGCTGGCCATCGCGCTCGGGGCGAGCATCTGGACCGAGCTGATCGCGCTGACGGTGATCTTCACGCCGTTCACCGCCCGCGTGATCCGCAGCCGGGTGCTCGGCATCGCCGGGCGGCAGTACATCGGCGCCGCCCGCGTGTCCGGGATGAGCCGCGGCAAGATCCTGCTGGTGCACGTGTTCCCCAACGTGCTGCCGCTGGCCCTGGTCCAGGTCGTCATCCTCGCCGCGGCCGCGATGCTGGTCGACGGCGCGATGAGCTTCCTCGGCCTCGGCATCGCCCCGCCCACCCCGACCTGGGGCAACATGATCGCCGAGGGCCGGTCGTACCTGGTGGTCGCGCCGTGGCTGGTCGTGGTGCCGGGCGTGACGATCATGGCCTGCGTGCTCCTGCTCAACCTCATCGGCTCCGCACTGCGGATCGCCGTCGACTCCCGCGCCCGCACGCTCGGCGAACTGCAGCGCCTTCGCCGTTCTTCCTGAGGAAGGATCTCCTTGACGCCTTCGACCTTGGCCGTGCGCCGGTTCGCCCCCAGTGGCCCGCCCGCCGGCCCTCCGGTGCTGCTCCTGCACGGCTTCGCCTCCGACGGGCACACGGACTGGGTCAGCACCGGCTGGCCCGCGGCGCTCGTCGCCTCCGGGCGCCCGGTGCTGGTCCCCGACCTGCCCGGCCACGGCTCCAGTCCCGCGCCAGCCGACACCACCCCGAAGGCCATCACCGAAGAGCTGGCCATCGCGGTCGGCGAAGTGTCCGAAGTGGACGTCGTCGGCTACTCGCTCGGCGCGCGGCTGGCGTGGGAGCTGCCCGCGCTGCTGCCCGTCCGGCGGCTGGTGCTGGGCGGGATCAGCCCGCACGAGCCGTTCGGCGCGGTCGACGTCGAGGCAGCGCTCGCTTTCGCCGGCGGCGGGCGGCTGCCCACCGACCCGCTGACGGCGGCGATCGCCCGGATGAT
>NZ_JAAGNB010001683.1:0-2853 GCF_010550475.1 Amycolatopsis sp. SID8362 | reverse complement strand
CGGCGACGGCGGCGCGGGCAACGCGTTCAGCGGTCTCGCCGGCGGCGCGGCCGGTGCGGTGGGCGCGGCGGCGGCCAAGAGCGCGATGCCGATGATGCCCATGATGCCGATGGGCATGGGCGGTGGCGGCGACATGGGCTCCGGACGGCGGATCCCGGCGTGGCTGGTCGAGACGGAGAACGTCTGGGGCCAGTCGGCCCCGGTCGCGCCGCCGGTGATCGGCGAAGAGCCCGAAGCGTACTGATCGACTCTAGGAACGGAGGCGGGCCGTGACGGCTGCCGGCTATCGCGTCGCCCCGGCCCGCCTCGACACCGCGGCCGGCGAGTTCGGCTCGCGCGCGGACGCGCTGGGCTCCGCGCAGAAGGCGGTGGCGGGGGAAAAACTCCCCGCCGCCGCGTTCGGCCAGGTCAGCGAATCCGCGGCCGCGGCCAAGACGTTCGAGAAGACGATGACGGAGCTGGGCGAAAAGCTCGGCGAGCACGTCTCGCGGGCCAAGAAGCTCCAAAGTGGACTGACCGAGTCGGCCGCGGGCTACCGCCGCACCGACGCGCAGGTCGCCGCGATGTACCGGGCGCTCCTGCCCGAAGACCCGCTGCCGAAGGCCGGGAACCCGGCCGGCATCGGCGGTGCCGCGGACACCGGCGCGTGGGCGCACGCGATCGAGGAGAACCGCGCGAAGGTCGCCGACGCGCTCACCGCCGAACGCGCCAAGCTGGCCGGGCTGACCGACGCCGACGAAATCGCGCGGTCGCAGTCCCGGATCAAGCTCTACGAAGACATCCTCGCGAACCACCGGCAGATCCTGAAGTTCGACCCGTCGGGCAACGGCCGGATCGCCGAGCTGGTCGGGCACATCGAGCCGGGGACGCGGAACGTCGGGTTGTTCGTCCCCGGCGTCAACACGCAGATGTCCAACTTCGACGCCTACGCCGGGCTCGGGCGCAGCCTGGTCGCCGCGGACCCGACCGGGCGCACCGCGATGGTCGTCTGGGCGGACGGAGTGTTCCCGCAGAACCCGGTCGTGCAGGGCCCGGACGCGAGCTACGCGCAGACGATGGCCCCGGACCTCAAGCACTTCACCGACGACCTGCGCGGCGAGATCTCCAGCCACGCCGGTGACGGCGTCACGCTGACCGCGATCGGGCACAGCTACGGCGGCGCCACGGTCGGGCTGGCCGAGACGCACGGCCTCGACGTCGACCGCGTCCTGCACGTCGAGTCGGCGGGCATGGGCCACGGCGTGTGGTCGCCGTCGGACCTCCCGGCCAGCCAGGCGGGCGTCCAGCGCTACTCGATGACCGCGCCGCTCGACCCGATCGAGATCGCCCAGGGCAACGCGTGGGGCCTGGAGTGGACCGGCATCGGCCACGGCGCCGACCCGGACACCTTCCCCGGCGTGACGGAGCTGGAGACCGGCCGTTCCGCGGACGGTTCGCAGTTGTGGGGCCTGTCCTCGCACAGTGACGTGCTGAAGCCGGGTTCGGAGTCGTGGACGAACATCTACCGGGTGATCACCAGCGGACCGGTGACGCCGGACGGCACGTTCGACCCGCGTGGCATCCTCGAACACGGCGTCGAATTCCTGAACGACGGGGGTGTGCTGCGATGAGCCCGGAGCTGGACCGGCTGGCCGTCGAGCTGACCGCCGTGATCGACAGCGTCGCCGAGGCGTTCGGCGACGCCGCGGACCGGACGGTCGACGGCGAGCTGGACTGCGACCCGACCCAGCCGGGGCAGCTGCTGTGCTGGCAGTACGGCGTCCGGCTCGAACACCCCGGCGAGCCGGAACGCCGCCTGGCCGAGGTCGTCCTGCCAACGCTGGCCGAGCGCGGCTGGCAGGCGCACGACCGCAGCACCCCGCGCGAGCTGATCGCCCGCTTCAGCCGCGACGGCGCGGACTTCACGGTCCACGTCGCGCGGGCGAGCCACGCGGTGGCGATCATCGGCTCGACCCGCCCGGTCCCCGCCTGACGGCTTCACCTCGCGCCCCGGAAGCCGACGAGGCCGGTCTGGGATGGCCGATCCGCCCCTCCGCGATGTCGCGCAGACCACGCAGCCAGCCTGCGTCCGGTCACCCGCTCACCTGCGCGACATTGCCGACACCCTGCCGTAGAACGTAGTGAATGACTCATTCATGTCGCCAGACGACATGAATGAGTCCTTGAGTTTTAACGTCGGGGTCGTTGGAGGTGGCCCTGGTTGATCATGGGTGCAGCCCTTGGTCGATCCTTCTTCTTGTCTAGGGAAGAAGATCCAAACCAAGGGCTGCGTGATCAGTGTGACCGACAGGCACGAGCAGGACGCGGCGGGGTCGCTGGCCAGGTTCCGGGAACAGTTGCGCCGGTGCCTGACCCGGCGGGCTGATGCCATGTTCGAGCTGGCTGATGCGGTGGCGTCCGCGCCCGGGCGGGTGGGATCACTGCCGGGACTGTCGCTGGAACCGGAGTTCCGCCGCGGTCACGGCAGCGTGTATGCCGCGCTGACCGCGGGCCGGATCGACGAGTCCCGGCTGCGGAGACTGCTGCTGGCGGCCGTGCCCGCGGGCCGGGAGAGGCTGGTGTGGTTCGCCGGGGACGTGTCGAACTGGCCCCGGCCGGAGGCGGTGTGTTCGCCGCAGCGGTTGATGGTGCATGACAAGTCCGCCCGGACGCTGGCCGGGCATCCGGTGACCTCGGGATGGCCGTTCGCGGTCATGGCCGGGCTGGAATGGGGACCGACCTCCTGGACCGCGCCGGTTGACCTGGCCCGGCTGGGATCCGCCGATACCCTGACCGGAGTGACCCTGGCCGCGATCGAGCGGGTCCGGGCCGGTCTGGCCGAGGCCGGCCGGGCCGAGACGCCGGGGTTCGTCT
>NZ_JAAGNB010001626.1:0-2915 GCF_010550475.1 Amycolatopsis sp. SID8362 | reverse complement strand
CCGGCGAACTTCCTCGACATCGGCGGCGGCGCGTCGGCCGAGGTCATGGTGAACGGGCTGACGGTGATCCTCGGCGACCCGCGCGTGCGCAGCGTGTTCGTCAACGTCTTCGGCGGCATCACCGCGTGCGACGCCGTCGCGACCGGGATCGTGCGCTCGCTGGAGGTCCTCGGCCCACGGGCGACCAAGCCGCTGGTCGTCCGGCTCGACGGGAACAACGTCACCGAAGGCAGGCGGATCCTCGCCGAAGCCGCCCACCCCCTGGTCACCGTCGTGGCCACCATGGACGACGCCGCCCGCGAGGCGGCGAAGCTCGCGATCGCGGAGGTCTGACGTGGCCATCTTCCTGGACGAGACCAGCCGGATCGTCGTCTCCGGCATGACCGGCTCCGAAGGCGCCAAGCACACCCGGCGGATGCTGGCCGCCGGGACGAACGTCGTCGGCGGGGTGAACCCGCGCAAGGCCGGGCAGACGGTGGAGCTCGCCGGCCGGGAGCTGCCGGTGTTCGGCAGCGTCGCGGAGTCGATGGCTTCGGCGGGCGCCGACGTCTGCGTGCTGTTCGTGCCGCCGCCGTTCGTCGCGGACGCGGTGATCGAGGCGGTGGACGCCGGGATCGGGCTCGCGGTGGTGATCACCGAAGGCGTCCCGGTGCACGATTCCGCGCGGCTGTGGGCCCACGCCGTCGCGGCGGGCGGGCGGACGCGGATCATCGGGCCGAACTGCCCCGGCATCATCTCCCCCGGCCGGTCGAACGCGGGCATCATCCCGGCGGACATCACCGGGCCGGGCCGGATCGGCCTGGTGTCGAAGTCCGGCACGCTGACCTACCAGCTCATGCACGAACTGCGGGACGTCGGGTTCTCGACGTGCGTCGGCATCGGCGGCGACCCGATCATCGGAACGACGCACATCGACGCCGTCGAAGCGTTCGAAAAGGACCCGGAGACCGACGTGATCGTCCTGATCGGCGAAATCGGCGGCGACGCGGAGGAGCGAGCCGCGGAGTTCGTAAGGGCCAACGTGTCCAAGCCGGTCGTCGGCTACGTCGCCGGCTTCACCGCCCCGGAGGGCAGGACGATGGGCCACGCGGGCGCGATCGTCTCCGGCTCGTCGGGCACGGCGGCCGCGAAGAAGGCGGCGCTGGAGGCGGCGGGCATCCGCGTGGGGCGGACGCCGAGCGAGACCGCGGCGCTGGTCCGCGAGGTGCTCGGCTGACATGGAACTCCGTCAGCTGGCGGTGGTGGTGGCCGTCGCCGAGGAAGGCGGCTTCACGGCGGCGGCCCAGCGGCTGCGGACGGTCCAGTCGACGGTGTCCACAGTGGTCAGAGCCTTGGAGCGCGACCTGGGGACGCCGTTGTTCCATCGCACGACCCACCGCGTGGTGCTGACGCCCGCGGGCGAGGCCTTCGTGCCCGCCGCGCGGGCGGCCCTGGAGGCGGCGGAGCGAGCACGCGCGGTGGTCTCCCCGGTGGGCGGGTGCGTGCGGGTGGGGGTCTGCCCGGGGCTGCTGGCGGACCTGCACCGGGTGCTGGTCAAGCTGCGGGACGCGCACCCGGGCCTGGCGGTGGAGATCCACGGGCTGGCGGCCGCGGAGGCGGGGTGCGCGGTGGTGGAGTCCACAGTGGACGTCGTGGTGACGGCGGCCCCCGCGGATCATGCCCGAGCCGGCCTGGTCACCACTCCGCTCGCCGCCGAAGAGCTGGTGCTCGCCACCGCGCCCGGTGGGTCGCGGTCCGCTCCCCCGGACCTCTCCGACCTGGCTCTCGTCGACTTCCCGCTCGGCTGGGCGATCCGCGAAGCCGCCGACCGGGCCTTCCCCGGCCGCCGGGTCACGCTGGAAGTCGACGATCTCGCCGCCGCCGCGGGGATCGTGCGGGCCGGGCTCGCCGCCTGCGTGCTGCCCGGCTCCGTGGCCGCGCGGTTCCCCGAGCTGACCGTGCGGCGGTTCGACCAGCCGCCCGCTTGGCAGCTCGCCGCCGTGCACCGGAGCCCGGCCGACGCCGCCGTCGGGGTGGTGCTCGGTCAGCTCGGCTGAAGACCGAGGCGGTCCGGTCGCGTGTAGACGTTCATCGACGTCCCGCGCAGGAACCCCACCAGCGTCAGCCCCAGCTCCGCGGCCAGGTCCACCGCCAGCGACGACGGCGCCGAAACCGCGGCCAGCAACGGGATCCCGGCCATCACCGCCTTCTGCACCAGCTCGAACGACGCCCGCCCGCTCACCATCAGCGCCGTGCCCGCCAGCGGCAGGTTCCCGGCACGCGTGGCCCAGCCGACGACCTTGTCCACCGCGTTGTGCCTGCCGACGTCCTCGCGCAGGCACAGCAGCTTCCCGTCGCCGTCGAACAGGCCCGCCGCGTGGAGGCCGCCCGTCCGGTCGAAGACCCGTTGCGCCGCACGGAGTTCGTCCGGCAGGCCGGCCAGCGCCGCCGGGTCCGTCGTGAACGGGTCCGCGGCAACCGGCCACGTCACCGTCGTGCGGACCGCGTCCAGGCTCGCCTTGCCGCACAGGCCGCACGACGACGTCGTGTAGAAGTTCCGCGCCACCGACGCGTCCGGCGGGGCGACGCCGTCGGCCAGCGCGACGTCGAGGACGTTGTAGGTGTTGCCGCCGTCGGCCGTCGCGCCGGCGCAGTAGCGGATCGCCCGGATGTCGGCGGGCGCGCGGACCACTCCTTCGCCGACCAGGAAGCCCGCCGCGAGGTCGAAGTCGTCGCCCGGCGTCCGCATCGTGACCGACAGCGCCTGCCCGCCGACCCGGATCTCGAGGGGTTCCTCGACGGTGAGCGTGTCCGGCCGCGTGGTGTGCGCGCCGTCCCGGACGCGCAGCACCCGGCGCCGGCTCGTCATCCGGCCCACGTCAGGCCGCCGGCAGCAGCGATTCGGGGCGGCCCGGCTGGGTCAGCCGCCCGGACAG
>NZ_JAAGNB010001578.1:0-1595 GCF_010550475.1 Amycolatopsis sp. SID8362 | reverse complement strand
CGACGAAGCCGACGCGTTCGACCTCGGCGCCGACGACTACCTGTCGAAGCCGTTCTCCTTCGTCGTGCTCATCGCCCGGCTGCGGGCGCTGCTGCGCCGCGGCGCGCCGGCCCGGCCCGCCGTGCTGGAGGCCGGCGACCTGCGGCTCGACCCGTCCGCCCGCACCGTCCACAGAGGACAAAAGCGGATCGAGCTGACCGCGCGGGAGTTCGGGTTGCTGGAGTTCCTGCTGCGGCGGCCGGGTACCGCGCTGACGAAGAACGAGATCCTCAACCACGTCTGGGACGCGCACTACGACGGCGACGAGAACGTCGTCGAGGTCTACATCGGGTACCTGCGGCGCAAGATCGACACGCCGTTCGGCACGCGCACCATCGAGACGGTCCGAGGTGTCGGGTACCGGCTCGTGGACGTTACTCGATCGTAACCTCACGGCCGGATCCGGCGCGTTGGTTCCGCCGGGTGTCCCGGCATTGCGCCATTTGCCTCCGCCGGTTGCCGCATTGCGCCCATTCGTTACCGCGAACCGGTGAAAAATACCGTCCCGCGACGCATCCTCGGGGAGTTGTGGCCGTTGCTACGGTGGGCACCCGACCGCGACCCAGGAAAGCGATGAGTGAATCGCCCGAGCCGTTCCTTGCGTCAAACAACAATATTCCGGACCGTGCCGGGGAATCCGTTTCCCGGTTGCGTGCCGCCGATGCCATTGGGGCCGCGAAGGAGCAGTTCGGGGTGGTGACCGGGCTGATCCCGCACGCCGTGACGGGCGTCCGCAGCCGCGCCGGCGGCGGCTGGTCCGTGCTCGTCGACGTCGTCGAGCTGGCCCGGATCCCGGATTCCACCAGTGTGATGGCCACCTACCGGGTGGACGTCGACGGGGCCGGTGAGCTCAGCGCGTGCGAGCGGCTGCGGCGCTTCACCCGTGGCGCCACCGATTTGTGAAACGAGAGGTGACACGATTGGCCGCTTCGTCCGATTCGTTGGCGGACGTTCTGGAACGCGTACTCGACAAGGGGGTCGTGATAGCCGGTGACATCGGGGTCAGCGTCGTCGACGTCGAATTGCTGACCCTGCGGATCCGGCTGTTCATCGCTTCCGCGCAGACCGCGAAGGAAATGGGGATGGACTGGTGGACCGGCGACCCGTTCTTCGCCCCGAACGCCGGCCGCGCCGAACTCGGGAAAACCGGACCGGAACCGCTCCTGCCGGAAGGGGAAAAACCGCGGTGAGCACCGAGAACTGGCTGTGCGCGTACGCGATCACGCGCAACCGGCCCGCGCTGGACATCGGGGAGTCGCCCCGGCTCATCGGCTACCGCGACCTCGGCGTGGTCGTCGCCGAGGCGTCCCCGGCCCGCTTCGACCGCATCGACACGCTCGACCCGGTCGACGGCGCGCTCGCCGAGCTGGCCCGCGAGCACGACGCCGTGGTGCGCGCGGTGTTCCGCCACGAACCCGTGCTGCCACTGCGGTTCGGCACGGTCCTGGACGGCGAGGCCGCCGCCGTCCGGCTCCTCGAAGCGGGGTACGAGCAGGCGGGCGCCTGCCTCGACGAGGTCGACGGGCACCGCGAGTGGGGCGTCCGCGTCCGCCACG
>NZ_JAAGNB010001533.1:0-5657 GCF_010550475.1 Amycolatopsis sp. SID8362 | reverse complement strand
TCGATGTAGGCGAAGATCGCCTCGGCCAGCAGGCACAGGGTCGCCGACGGCACGCCGGCGCGCGTCCCGACCTCCGCCATCCGCCGCCACGTCACCCGCGCGCCGACCCGGTAGGCCGCCTGCAGGACGTCGAGGTTGCGGCCCTGCGCGAGCTCGTGCACGCCCAGCCCGACGAACAGCTTCCGCCGGTCGTCGGGCACCGGGCCGGACGCGGCGATCCGGTCGATGAACTGCAGGATCGCCGCCTGCACGCCGGCCCGCAGCGCCTTGCCGAACGCGCCGTCGAGCGGCCGCGCGTAGTCCGGGATGGTCCGCTGGATCTCGCGCAGCACCTCGTCGGCGACGTCCAGCAGCCGCGGCCGGAACACCGCGGCCAGCTCCCGGGGGAGCAGCGCCCACAGCCGGCCCGGCCGTCCGTCGCCGCCGAGCATCGGCCCGTACGTCGTTTCGACGGGTGGTCCCGTCATCCGCCCACCTCATCGTGGTCAGGAACCGAGGAGTGCCTCCGCGCGCAGGGCGATCTCCATGTCGAGCCGGTCGTCGGCGTTGTTCAGCCGGTCGCCGAACAGGTCGATCAGCTGGTGCATGCGGTACCGCACGGTCTGCGGGTGCACCTTGAGCTTCTTCGCGATTTCGGGCGCGCTGCCGCGGGACTGCAGCCAGATCAGCAGCGTCTCGCCGAGGCGCGCCCGCTGCTTCGGGGTGAGGTCCTTGAACGGCTCCAGGCTGCGCGAACACAGCTCGCGGACCAGGAACTCGTCGGTGAGCAGCCACAGCGTGGACAGGTGGTCGGTGCAGCGCGTCACCGGCGCGTCCGGCAGCACGCCCCGCTGGACGAGCTTCAACGTCCGGCGCGCCCAGAGCAGCGACCGCGGCGCGTCGGTGAGCCGCACGGTCGGGCCGACCACCGCGCGCCACCCGCGCAGCCGTTCGGAGAGGTTGGTCAGGTGCTTGGCCGGGTCGCCGGTGACCAGGCACGGCTCGCTGCCCTCGAGGTCGACGAGGACGTCGGAGTGCAGGTCCGGCGCGGCGAGGCTGTGCTGGTCGGCCCGGGGTTCGAGGGCGACGACGGTGACCTCGGCCGGCAGCGGCCACTGCGCCGTGGCGGCCTGCGCGGTGATGGTCTGCGGTGCGGACGGCGGATCGGCGAGCAGGAGGTCGAGCAACCGTCTCCGGCGCCGCGCCCGGGTGCCCGCGGCCCGCGTCTGCGCCGCGGTGTAGCCCTCGATCGACAACGCGGAGATTTCGTCGACGTAGGCGAAAATGGCCTCGGCGCTCGTGCACAGCGTGTCGGCGGAGACGCCGGCGGCCTGCCCGAACTCCGAGATGTGCCGCCACGCGACCCGCCCGCCGACGCGGTACGCGGTCTGCAGGCAGTCGAGGCTGCGGCCCTCGTTGAACTCGATCTTGCCGAGGTTGCGGAACACGGTCGTCCACGTCTCGAGCGGGACGGCACCGGGGGTGCCGACACTGTCGAGGCACTGGATGATCGACTGCCGCACACCCTGCGTGATGATGTGCCCGAACGCGCCCTCGAGCGGCTGGCGGTACTCGGGCACCGCCCGCTGGACCTCCTGCAGGATGGCGCGGGCGAGCGGGTCGACGCGCGGCTTGAACCGCACGGCCAATTCGCGGGGCAGCGAAGCCCACAGCCCGATGGCGCCGGAAGCGCGCCCGTGCTGGGGTTCCGCCGGGGTCCGGGGGACGGGTGGGTAGGCGGGCCGGGGCCGGTCGGCCGACACGGACTGCTGCCGGTGAGCCGGTCCGGAAGAGCGTTCGCCGGGCTGGGGCCGGTTCACCCGCAGGGCGGGGCCGGCGAACCCGGTGTCCACGTCGGTCATGTGTTTTATCCTTGCTGGCAACAAAATCGGCCTCTTCGTCGTCGAAGCCGATCCGATTTTTGTGGCTCAGGCAACATAATTTCGCGCGAACTGCACTGTCAACGGGTTCTCCGCTGACTTTGGGGTAACCCGTCCGGACTACACCCGAACGGGTGGAACGGCGCGAGGGGAGGTGACACTTCCGCTGCCGGGCGATGGTGTGCGGGTGACAACTTTTCCGGCGGCCGTTTCGCGGGGTTCAGCCGGCCAGGAGCCGGGCGACGACGTCGTCGAGCGTCAGCCGCGCGGGCGTGGTCCCCGAGACGAACTCGTTGAGCAGCAGGCAGAACCCGTCCGGATCGGCCACGTGCGGAAAGTGTTTCACGTTTTCCAGCACCGTCAAGCGGCTGTCCGGCAGCAGTTCGGCGGTCCGGCGTCCGTGCGCGGCGGGGATCAGCGGGTCGCGCGCGCCCCAGACCAGCAGCATCGGCACGGATTCGGCGAGGTAGAGCTTCTCCACGGCGCTCGCGCGCTGCCCGCGCAGGTCGATCAGGCTGCGGGCGATCGCGAGGAACGCGCGACGCCGTCCGGGGTCGGCCAGCGAGCCGAAATGCCTGGCCAGCTCCCGTGTTTCAGATTTCAACGATCCCCCGAGCCGCCGTCCCGCGCGGGCGAGGACCCGGGCGATCGCGAGCGTCCACCGGTTCACCGCGAGCGCCACGGCGATCCGCGCGCCGGGGAGCGCGGTGGCCCGTAGCACCGGGCTCACTTCGGGGCCGAGGCCCGCGCTGCCGACCAGGACGAGCCGGTCGCACATTTCCGGGAACTGGTAGGCGAACTGCATCGCGATCCCGCCGCCGAGCGAGTGCCCGACGACGGTCGCGTGCCGCACGCCGGACACCGCGAGCACGTCCCGCACGATGCTCGCCATCGCGCCGAGTCCGTAGTCGGTTCGCGGCGCGTCGGATTCCCCGTGGCCGGGGAGATCCGGGGCGAGCACGCGGCAGCCCGTCCAGCGGTTGAGGACGGGCGCCCAGGTCTCGGCGCTGCCCGCGATCCCGTGCAGCAGCACGATCGTTTCGTCGCCGGCGTCCGTGCCGGGCAGGTGCTCGTGCAGCCGGACGCGCCGGCCGTGCAAGGTGAGGTCGTGCGTGTGGAGTGTCATCGGCGGCCTTTCTCGCGAGGCTGAAAATAGGGCATCCGACTACTTTCGCCGGTGTGGTGAAGGCCACGACGGCGGAATCCGCACCGAGCATGACAAGAAGCTTTGCGGAAAGACGCGCGCGCGTGCGGGTTTTACCGGGGTGCGGGTAAAGTGTATCGACATTCCGGTGGTATCCGAGTAATTCTCGACGGCATGGTCGCAATGACGCACCGGACGCGCTGATGTCCTGCCGCGCGAGTATTCATTTCACTCCGCCGCTGCCCCGGGCGCGGCCTGGGCGCCGCTCGTGGCGGCGGGTGCTGCCGATGCCGGTGCGCGCGCTGGACCGGGTGCTCAGCGGTCCCGCGCACGCCCGGGGCGGCACACCTGCGGGGACGCGCCGCTGAGCTGGGTCCCGAGCGCCCCAATGTGGCCTTCGGTGCTCCATCCATGCCCCCGCCACCACCCTCAACGGAGGCGCTTCGCGCCGCAGTGCTGATTCAACGCACCCAAGGCGGCCTTCGGTGCGTCTGACGCAACCAAGGCCGCCTTGGGGCGCCTGCTGGGACCGGCTAAGTCCCCCGCGCGGACCGGGCCGGGGTTGCGGTGCCGCCGGTGCGGGGTGCGGGCCCGGCGGGTGCCGGTCAGATCCCCATCGCCGCTGCGAGGCGCGGCCTCACCGCTCCGGCGGCCGGTGTGCTCGCATCAGCCGTTGCGCTCGCAGGGCCAGCTGCATCCCCAACCGGTCGTCCGCGTCCTTCAACCGGTCGCCGAACAGCTCCTCCAGCTGGCGCAAGCGGTTGCGGACCGTCTGGGGGTGCACCCCCAGCCGCTGGGCGATCTCGGGTGCGCCGCCGCGGGTCTCCAGCCAGGCCAGGAGCGTCTCGCCGAGGCGGTCGCGCTGCTTTTCGCTCAGCGAGGCGAACGGGTCGAGGCTCTGGCGGGCCAGCTCGGCGGCCAGGAAGTCCTCGGCGAGGAGCCAGAGCGTGGCCAGGTGGTCGCGGCACCAGATGATCGGGCCGGGGATGTCCGGGCCGGACAGGGACAGCGCGCGGCGGGCCGTGCGCAGGGCGGCCGGGGCGTCGGCCAGCGGGACCGTCGGGGAGACCGCCGCGCGCCAGCCGTCGAGTTTGGCCTCCAGTGGCCTCAGCTCGGTGTCCGGGTCGCGGGTCAGCAGGTGCGGCTCGGGGCCGTCGAGGTCGGCCAGGACGCCGTCGCCGAGCAGGTCGGCGGGGAAGTCGGCCGCGTCGGGGCCGCGCTCGAGGGCGACCATCGCCGCTGTCTCCGGCAGCGGCCAGCCCGCGCCGCCGGCCAGCTCCGCGATGCTGCTCGCGGCGCCTTCCGGGCCCTGGACGATCAGCTCCAGCAGGCGCCGCCGCCGGACCGGGACGGCGCCTTCGGCCTTGGCCTGGGCGTCCTGGTAGCCCTCGATCGCGGTGGCGCACAGCTCGTCGACGTAGGCGAAGATGGCCTCCGCCGCGACCGAGATCACAGCCGGGTCGACGCCCGCCGCGACGACGCCGGGGTGCATCGCCCGCCAGGCCACCCGCGCCCCGATCGTGGCGCTGTCCTGCAGCGCGTCGAGGTTGCGGCCCTCGGTGAACTCGATCCGGCCGCGGCCGCGGTAGAACTCGACCCAGTGCTCGTGGGACAGCGCCGGCTCGCCCATCGAGTCGATGCAGTGCTGCACCGCGAACTCGACGCTCTTGACCAGCACCTTCCCGAAGACGCCCTTGAGCGGCTGGCCGTAGGCCGGGACCGTGCGCTGGACCTCCTGGATCATCGAGGCCGCGGCGTGCTTGATGTGCGGGCGCAGGCCCGCCCCGAGCGCGCGCGGCAGCGACGCCAGCAGGCGGAAGCTGCGGTACTCGACCACCAAAATCCCCCTTCGAGTCCGGTGTGGGCTGAGCGTATCCGACCGGTGCGTGACGGATTAATCAACGACGGGTTCCCTGAAAGGGTGACGCGGACACGTCCTTTTGACACGGACGGGTGCGCGTTCTACGCTCCGTGTCAGGTGGCGGGGGTTATTTCTGAGGCGCCAATTCCCAGTGGAGGACTGAATTCCCCATGCGCGTTCCCGCTGCCTCGGACGGCTCGGTGTGGGCCCGGCTGCCGCACGAACTCGGCGACGCCGTGCGCCCGCGGATCCCGGAGATCGCCCGCGCCTGCGTCGACGCCATCGCCGCCGAAGTTCCGGAATATTCCGTGAGTTTCGGCCCGGGCCCGGCGCGCGTCGCCGCGATCGAGCAGACGCGGCGCGGGATCGAGCGGGACATCGACCGCGTCGGCACGCCCGCGATGTGGCAGGCCGACCGGCTCGCCGAGTTCCGCGGGCACGGGCGCGCGGCGTTCCACAATGGCCTGAGCCGCGAGTCCGTGCAGGCGGCCGTGCGCGTGTCGAGCCGGGTGACCTGGCGGTGGATCGCCGACATCGCACGGGAAGCCGGCCTGTCCGGCGACGTCCTCTACGGCGCGGCCGAAGGCATGTTCGCCGACGTCGAGACGTCGATGGCGGCGGTCGCGGAGGGTTACAGCGCGGCCGAAGCGGCGGTGTCCGGTACCGGCGAACGCCACCGCCGCGTGCTGCGCGCCCTCCTCGGCGGCCGCACACCGGCCGAAGTGGACGGTCTGGTCGCCGCGTCCGGGCTCCCGGTGCCTTCGCGGGTGGCCGCGGTGGCGTTCCGCGCGCT
>NZ_JAAGNB010001485.1:0-1493 GCF_010550475.1 Amycolatopsis sp. SID8362 | reverse complement strand
CGGCCGGGATCGGGCCGCCGCGTTCGGCGATGCCCGCCGCCATGCCGCGCAGGGCCGCCGGGATCAGCTCGGCGAGCCGGTCCGCGCCGTCGTGGCCACCGGCCAGCCCGTCTGCTCGCATGTACCCGCCTTCCTTAGGGTTGCCTTGCCTACGCTGAGCAACAGTACGGCGACCGACGGCTGCCTGTCATCCGGCCCCGTCCAGCATGCTCGACCGGGTGGCGGGGACGCGTCGGCCATCGGGAGTAGGTTCGGCCCCGGAGGTGATCAGCGTGCCCGCGACCCGGTGGGACGTCCTGCTCGCGATCGGCGCCGGCGGCGCGCTGGGCAGCCTCGCCCGGTATGGGCTGTCCGTCGCGATCCCGCACGCGCGCGGCGAGTTCGCCGTCGCGACGCTGCTCACCAACGCGCTCGGCTGCCTGCTCATCGGCGTCCTGATGGCGTTCCTGACGACCACCGCGCGCCCCCACCACCTGCTGCGGCCGTTCCTCGGCGTCGGCGTCCTCGGCGGGTTCACGACGTTCTCCACGTTCGTGACCGATTCCCTCGACGCGGCGACGACCGGGCGGATACTGGGTTCGCTGCTGTACGTGGCGGCGTCGCTGGTGCTGTGCCTGGCGGCGGTGACGGCCGGGCTGACGGCGACCCGCGCGATCCGGAAGGGACGCTGATGGAAGGACCGGCCACCCGCCTCACGATTTACCTCGGCGAGGACGACCACTGGCACCACAAGCCGCTCTACCACGAGATCGTCCGCCGGGCCCGGGACGCGGGCCTCGCGGGTGCTTCGGTGCTTCGCGGCGTAGAGGGCTACGGCGCTTCGTCGCTGATCCACACGACGCGGATCCTGTCGCTGTCGGAGGACCTGCCGATGGTCATCGTGATCATCGACGCCGAGGAGAAGCTCCGCGCGTTCCTGCCGCAGCTGGACGAGCTCATCGGCGAGGGCCTGGTGACGCTCGACCAGGTCGAGGTGGTCCGCCACGTGGGGCGGACCGAGTGACGCTGCTCCTGGTGGCCGCCGGCGGCGCGGCCGGCTCGATCCTGCGCTACCTGACCGACCGCCGGGTGCAGGCGCGCCACGATTCGCCGTTCCCGTTCGGCACGCTGACGGTGAACATCGCCGGCTCGTTCATCCTCGGCTTCCTCAGCGGCTGGCTCCTGCACGGCGCGGAGCCGTCCTCGGTGCGCGCCCTGGTGGCGGTCGGCTTCTGCGGCGGCCTGACGACGTTCTCGACGTTCGGCTACGAGACGGTCCGGCTGTTCTTGGAAAAGACGCGGCTGTACGCGGTGCTCAACGTGGTCGTGACGATCCTGGCGGGACTGGCTTCGGGGGCGGCCGGGCTGCTGCTGGCCACCGCGGTTTTCGCTTAGCCGTCCGGGCGCCCGAGCCGTCGCCGAACGCGGCCGCGCGCCTCGTCGAGACGCCTCGCCTGGCCGTCTTCGCGGGCCGCACGGCGCTCGAGCTTCCAGTCCACGTACTCGGCGAGCGC
>NZ_JAAGNB010001439.1:0-1905 GCF_010550475.1 Amycolatopsis sp. SID8362 | reverse complement strand
CCCCGCCGGGAGTGCCGCGAGGGCGTCGACGTTGACGTTGCCGGAGTCGGCCGCGGTCCGCTGCAGGCGGACGCTGTGGTGCCCGGCGCCGAGGGTGACCGGGACGGACGCGACCGCCCAGGTGTCCCAGTCGGCCGTGACCGGCAGGGTGAGCTTCTGCGGCGCGCCGCCGTCGACCGAAACGCTCAACGTGCGCGTGACGTGCTGGCCGTCCCCGCCCTGCCCGTTGGCGTAGCGGGCGGCCAGTGCGTACGTCCCGGCGGCGGTGGCTTCGACGTCCGCGGTCGCCGACGTGCCGGCGCTTTCGAAGCCGGCGAGGAAGCCCTCGCCGGTGTAGCCCCGGTGGTCGGTGGCGACGCCGAGCCCGTCGGCGGTCAGGTCTTCGGCCTCGCAGAGCGCGCCGGTCCGGCAGGTCAGGTGGCGCCACGGCGCGGCGAGCACCGGGGTCGCGCCCGCGGTCGTGCGCACTTCGAGGTTGCCGCCGTCGAACGGGCCCGAGTCGAGGCGGTAGGTCAGGGTCGTCGCGCTCGTCCGGATCGTCAGCACGCCACCGGAAACGGTGGAGGTGTACGGCGTCGGCGTGAACGCGCCGCGGCCGACGGCGTTGAAGGTGGCGGCGTCGGTGAAGCGGCCGTCACCGGCGTACTCGGTCCGGATCACCGTCGGCGACAGCACCTGGAAGCGCGCGTTCCCGGCGGTGACGGTCTGGCCGCGCGGGGCGGCGGTGGCGGGGGTCGCGACGCTCACGGTAGCCGCGGCGACGGCGACCACGCACGTCAGCCGCAGGGCTCTCGCTGTTCTCGTCCGCACGGGCGGAACTCCGTTCCGGTCAGGGGGACCTCGGCATTTTTTACAACGTTGGAAAAGCCGGAACGATCTGAGCACAGCGCGGCGGCCGGTGTCCAGACCGCCGGGGCGAACTTGTCCGGACAGGTCAGCGGCCGGTAACGCCGTCGAGCTGCTCGCGAAGGATGTCGGCGTGCCCCGCGTGCCGGGCGGTCTCGGACGTCATGTGCGCGAGCACCCACCGCAGGGTGTGGTGCGTGCCCTGGACCGGGATCGCCACCGGACGGTCCGGGTCGCCCGCCGCCCGGACCGCGGCGTCGCTCGCCGCGATCTCCGCGCGGTAGCCGGCCAGCACGTCCGCGGCGGTGCGCCCGGCGGGCACGGTCATGTCGATGTCGCCGGGGTCCTCGCCGCCGGCGACGTGGTGCCCGAACCAGTACCGCTCGGCCAGCGTCAGGTGGTGGACCAGCCCGAGCAGCGTGGTGCCGGAGTCGACGAGGACCCGGCGCAGCTGCTCTTCGGTGAGCCCGTCGGTCTTCTTCAGCACGGACTCGCGGGCGAAGGTCAGGAACGCCGTCGCGGTGTCGAGCTCCCCGCCGTCGTTGCGCGGCACGGGTTTGCGCTGGGTTTCGGCCATGGAGCGAACCTAGCGCTCACGCCGAACCGCGGACCACCAGTTCCGGGTCGAAGATCACCGATTCGGCGCGCAGGGACGGGTCGGCCATGCGGTCGAGGACCATCCGGGCCATCGCCGCGCCCATCTCCTCGACCGGCTGGCGGACCGTCGTGAGCCGGGGGCGGCAGCTCAGCGCGACCCGGCTGTCGTCGAAACCGATCACGGCCACGTCGTCCGGGACGCGGCGACCGGCTTCGCGGAGCACCGTCAGCGCGCCGTAGGCCATCAGGTCGTTGGCCACGAACACGCCGTCCAGCGCGGGATCCTCGGCCAGCAGGCGTTCCATCGCCCGTTCGCCGCCGTGCTCGGTGAAGTCGCCCTCGGCAACCGCGACGTAGGCGTGGCCGTGCCGGGCCATCGCGTCGCGGAAACCGGCCAGCCGGTCCTGGCCGGCCGGGGTGCCCGCCGGGCCCGCGATCGTGGCGACGCGACGACAGCCGCGC
>NZ_JAAGNB010001387.1:0-2089 GCF_010550475.1 Amycolatopsis sp. SID8362 | reverse complement strand
CGATCCCGGCCCGGCCGTCGATGTCCAGCCGGCCGCCGGTGCTCCGCAGCGCGGGGACCGGGTAGGTCGCCACGGCCGTCCAGGTCACGCCGTCGGACGACGTTTCGAGCCGGTACTTCCGCCCGGCGGCCGCCTCCCAGCTGAGCCGGGCGCGGTCGAAGTCCCGCGCCGTGCCGAGGTCGACGGCGAGCCAGCTGTCCGCGCGCGGCCGGTCCGATGTGGACACCGCCCAGCGCGTCGCCGGGTCGCCGTCGTTGGCGTACTTCGCCTCCTTGCCGGCCGCCGCCGAGGACGCCGTCGCCGTCCCGGTGCGCGCGAGGTCGGGGCCGTCGCCGTCGCGGACTTCGAACGCCCAGAGCGAGTAGCCGTACTGCGGGTCCGGCTGCACGCCGAGCATCCGGACGTACCGCGCGGTGACCCGGGCGAAGGTGACGTCGTCGGTGCGGGCGCCGGACGGCGCCGCCTGTGCCTTGACCGTCACGGTGCCTTCGGCGGCGGTGTAGCTCCGATCGCCGTCGAGGCCGGGCACGCCCGGCGTGGCGAGGTTGTAGACGTTCAGGACGCCTTCGCTCTCGGCGACGCCGGTGCTGGCGTAGACGGCGGCGCCGGTCGGCAGTGTGGCGAGGGCGGCGTACCCGGTGTCGAAGCGCAGCACGCCGACGGTGGCGTCGAAGCCGTCGCGGACCTTCTCGTACGTCGTCGCGTGGCGTTCGCGCACCGCGATGTTGGTCGCGGGCAGCAGCGCCGGGTTGGCGCCGCCGAGCACGAAGAGCCAGTCGTCGTGGCGTGGCTGCCAGGCGAACTTGACGAACCCGGGCTTGGACACCGTGCCCGCCCAGGCGGCGGGGGAGCGGTGGGCGAGCAGACCGGGCCCGGTCCCGAAGTCGGCGACCCCGGCGGCGTGGGCGTCGAACTCGTCCTTGCCCACCGCGGCGACCGGGCCGCCGTGGCTCGCGCGCCACTCGTGCAGGAGGTAGCTGATGGCGAGTTCGGCGCGGGCCTCCGGCTCGTACTTCGGCTCGCCGGAGAACTTCGTGATCCGGTCGGCGGGCGCGTACGCCTGGTACGGCTCGAGCCGGGCGGCGAGCTGCGCCTCCGCGTAGGCGGCGTAGCGGTCGCCGAGGACCTGGGCGCGGAAGGCGAGCGGGATGACGTCGCGGCCGTAGAGGTGCTCGCGGTCGGCGACCATCGGCATCAGCGGCTCGCCGGCGTCGCTGGTCATGAGCAGCATGGTGCGCCAGAGCAGTTCGCCGTTGGGCTGCGCGGTGAGGACCTCGGGCAGCGGCGTCCCGGCGGCGAGGAAGTGCATCGCGTTGCGGCCGGACGTGCGCCACAGCTCTTCCTGGTAGTGCGGGCCGAACGAGCCGTGGTTCTCCACGAGGAAGGTGTCGTAGAGGTTCGTCGCGGTGTTGGCGCTGACCGGGCGGCCGTCGACGAGCCGCGGGTTGGCGAGGTCGGCGGCGGGCAGTCCGGCTTCGTTGCGGCTCCACGTCCCGAAGGCGTCCCGCCACTGGTTCGCGCGCGGGTCGGCCGGCGCCCAGGCGAGGGCCGGGGCGAGGGATTGCGCGTAGACGCCCATTTCCTCCAGCTTGGTGTCGCCGACGTAACCGCCCGTGAGGCCGTTGGGCGTCCAGCTGCCGGACGTCGGGTCGTCGTTTTCGCCGAGCGCGGTCGTGTAGGCGGCCTGCTCGGTGGTGATGCGTTCGACGTTCGCGCGCGTCGCCGCGTCCAGCTCCGCCCACAGCAGCCGGGCAGCGAGCAGGAAGTACGACTGGAACGTGGTGTCGAAGAAGAGTTTCCGGCCCCACTCGGTGCCGCCGGTGAGGAGGTTGGACGCGGCGAAGTGCCGGATCGTGGCGAGGGTGTGGGCCTTGAGCGTGTCGCGGTCGACGCCGGCGACCGCGGGGTCGTAGCCGTCGCGGGTCAGGAGGACGGCGTTGCCGAGCACGACGGCGAAGGTGAAGTCGCGGGCCGGGTAGATCCCGGCCTTCGTGTCGAACTGCTGCTCGGCCCAGCGGGTGTGCCGCAGCAGGACGCGCAGGTAGGTGGCGGCGACCGGGTCGGGCGGCCCGTCGGCCGCGGCCGCCCG
>NZ_JAAGNB010001341.1:0-1427 GCF_010550475.1 Amycolatopsis sp. SID8362 | reverse complement strand
GGTTAACGGCCGGTCGAGCCGTCGATCAGCTCGCGCAGGATGTCCACGTGCCATCAGTTTCAAAGTGCACACCCGGGCCACAGGCCCGTGGTACCTCCGACCGACCAACCGATCGGGCATCTTCGACGTTTGACCACCTTCGTTATCAATCAGCGCAATCTTGCAACCGAATCCTGACCCCATTTGGAGTAATCGACGAGTTTTTTTAAATGACGAAGCGACGAGACCCCGATCAGCCGTGGAGGCACCTGAGCGATCGTCAGCCATGTGCCGATAGCCGCGCAAAACACCGTCACGAGCAAAAATCCGACCTGCCAAGGAAGTCCACCAACGAGACCGGCAGCGACTTGCGCCCCACCCGAGCAAGCTAAAGCGACGCTGGCGAGCATGCGGGACGAGCGCGGTTTCACAGGAGCATCGTGCCACATGATCGCCAGATAATCATCGCAAGATCGAGAAGCCGGACACAATTTACTGAATCATCAGCGCTATTGATTTCCGCCCATGGCCCGAAACTCCTTCGCCGAGATTGAGCCATGATGACCTTCCTCCGCCTGGTTAACGGCCGGTCGAGCCGTCGATCAGCTCGCGCAGGATGTCCAGGTGCCCGGCGTGGCGCCCGGTCTCCTCGATCAGGTGCGTCAGCGTCCACCTGATCGAGGCCACGTCGGCCTCGGCCACCCGCGCGTTCACCCGGGCCGCCGTCTCGCGGTAGGCGCCGATGATGTCCTCGACGCTTTCGCCCGGCTTCGCCCGGAACGTCGCTGCCCACTTCGTCGTCCGCTCGCCGAGCACCCAATGGCGTTCGACGTGGGTCAGGTGCTTGACCAGCCCGAGCAGGTTCGTCCCCGACGGCACTCCCGGCGTCCGGACCGCGGGTTCGGCCACGCCCTCCACCTTCGCGATCACCGACGCGCGCAGGTAGTCGAGGAAACCCAGCAGCACCTCCCGCTCCCCCGGCCCGGTCCGCGGCGGCCCGGCGTCCCGGCGCGCCATCAGGCGGCCCGCCGGACGACCAGCACGTGGTCGGTCACGGTCGCGGTCTGCCCGCCCGGCCCGGTCGCCTCCCGCCGGGGCGCGTCCGCGCGCTCGGCCTGCCATCCGTCGGCCAGCTCCAGTTCGGCGAAAACCTCTTCGGGCGCAGGGAAATCGCCGTCTCGGTTCCATGACCAGGGCGCGACCGAACCGTGGTCGACGACGACCAGCCGCCCGCCGGGGCGCAGCGCGTGCGCCGCGGTGCGCAGGACCCGCGCCCGCGGCAGCTCGAACGGCGTGTGGAAGTACTGCGCGGACACCAGGTCGAACTCCCCCGCGGGGAACTCCGTGGCCAGGTCGGCGCGAACCGCGGTCACCGGCAATCCGCGCGCGTTTTCGGCCAGGCGCGTCACGGCGTTGGCCGAGATGTCGACGGCGGTGACCCGCCAGCC
>NZ_JAAGNB010001288.1:0-1973 GCF_010550475.1 Amycolatopsis sp. SID8362 | reverse complement strand
ACACGTTCCGGTTCCTCAAGCAGGATCTCGGCTGGACCACACCGGCGCCGATGCTTCCCGACACGGCGTTGCGGTGGAGCTGGCTGGTGCTGGTCGCCTACACCCAGCTGCGGCTGGCTCGCGGCTGTGTCCGTGATCTGCGGCTGCCGTGGGAGAAACCCCAGCCCGCCGAGATGATGTCACCACGGCGGGTTCGACGGGATTTTCGGCGGGTTCGTGGGTTGACCGGCACCCCGGCCAACCCACCGAAACCCACCCGTCCCGGTCCCGGACGTCCCACCGGCTCCGCCCGGCCGCCCCGGACCCGCTATCCGACCTATCGCAAGAACAGCCGACGAGGCAAGAAGACCACCAAGAGTTAAAACTCAAGGACTCATTCATGTCGTCTGACGACATGAATGAGTCATTCACGTCGTCGCTGCCGGGCCGGTGTCAGGGCGCCGGCGGCTCGAACGTGATGCCGCGCTCCGCCGCGCGGCGCTCGCCCCACTCGTACAGGGCCGTCAGCGCGGGGCGGAGCTCCTCCCCCGCCGCCGTCAGGTGGTACTCGACCCGCGGCACCCGGCCGGGGAACTCCACCCGGCGGACCAGGCCGTCCGCGGCCAGCTCGCGCAGCTGCTGGGTCAGCATCTTCTCGCTCACGCCCGGCACCCGGCGCCGCAGTTCGCCGTAGCGGTGGGCGCCTTCCTTGAGGTGCGCGAGGATCACCGGCTTCCACTTGCCGCCGATCAGGTCGACCGCCAGTTCCGTCGCGCAGTGGTACCGCTTCACGCCGTTTCTCCCTACGCACCGGAAAGTACGTGCTTGCCGCCGCGCCCCGGCCGCTGGTTGCCTGAGCGGGTGATCGTCGACTACTTCCGCTACACCGTGCCAGAAGCCGCGCGGGCCGAGTTCGAAAAGGCCGCGGCCGGGCACCACGTCGAGCGCGCGCCCGGCCGGTACCTCGTCCGCGCGACGTCGCCGTTCGGCGGCATCGAAGGGTTCACGCCCGACGGCGAACCCGAACGCTACGAAACCACCACCCCCTCCCTCTACGACTGGGCGGGCGGCCGCGAAGCGCTCGTGCGCCTCCTCACGATCTTCTACGGCCACGTCCTCGAAGACCCGCTGCTCGAACCCGTCTTCCGGGACATGGACCCGCACCACGCCGAGCACGTCGCGGTCTGGCTCGGCGAGGTCTTCGGCGGGCCGCCCGCCTACACCGGGAGCCACGGCGGGCACGCCCACATGATCGGCCGCCACCTCGGCCGCGGGATCACCGAGCCGCAGCGCCGGCGGTGGGTGAGCCTCCTGCTCGACGCCGCCGACGAGGCCGGGCTGCCCGGCGACCCCGAGTTCCGCGCGGCCTTCGCCGGCTACGTCGAGTGGGGCAGCCGGCTGGCCGTCGTCTTCTCCGCCCCCGGCGCCGAGCCGAACCCGCACGAACCGGTCCCGCGCTGGGACTGGCCGATGCCGCCCTGGCCGACGGCGGGGGCCTAGCCGCATAGTGAGGGCAGTCGAAAGGAGGCTGCCCTTGATCCGGGTGGATGGCCGGACCCTCCGGTGCGCGGACGTCGTCACGGCGGCGCGCACCGAGGGCCCATTGGACATCGACGTCTCGATCGCCGCGCAGCGCGCGGCCGAGCACGCGTGGAAGCTCGCGGAAGACCTGAGCACGCGCCGCGTGGTCTACGGCCGGACCACCGGCGTCGGGGCCAACAAGGACGACACCGTCGAAAGCTCGCGCGAGCACGGGCTGCGCCTGCTGCGCAGCCACGCGGGCGCCAGCGGCGACGTGCTGCCGCCCGGGCAGGTCCGGGCGATGCTGCTGATCCGGCTGAACCAGCTGCTCTCCGGGCGGTCCGGGATCAGCCCGGAGCTGATCGGCGCGCTGGCCGAAGCGGTCCGCTCCGGCGCGCTGCCGCTGGTGCACCGGCTCGGCGCGATCGGCACCGGCGACCTCGCGCCCCTGGCCGAGACCGCGCTGGCGCTCA
>NZ_JAAGNB010001235.1:0-3810 GCF_010550475.1 Amycolatopsis sp. SID8362 | reverse complement strand
GCCGTCCGCCGACGCGAGGCCGCCCGCGCGGTACCGCGGCCACGTGACGCTCACCCCGCCGGCGATCGCCAGGTCGCAGCGGTATTCGGCGAGGCTCTGCGCGGCCAGGCCGACCGCGGCGAGCGAGCTGGAGCAGGCACTTTGGACGGCGACCGCGGGCCCGGTCAGCCCCAGCCGGTAGGCGACCTGGCCGGGCAGGTGGTCGGTGAGCTGGCGGCCGAGCAGCCTGCCCTCCCAATCGTCCGGGTCGACGTCGCCGGTGACGGCCGGGTTCCCGAAGAGGTGGAAGAGGAAGTACCGGTTGACCCCGGCGGAGGTGAACACCCCGACCGGGCCGTGCTCCCGCGCCGGGTCGCGGCCCGCGTCCTCCAGCGCCCGCCACGCGGTCTCCAGGAACAGGCGGTGCTGCGGGTCGGTGCGCGCCGCTTCCTCCGCGGTGAACCCGAAGAACCCGGCGTCGAAGTCTTCGACCCCGTCGAGGCGGCCGCCGGCCCGCACGTACGCGGGGTCGGCGCGCAGGCCGGGCCCGATGCCGAGCGCGGCCAGTTCGTCGTCGGTGTAGTCGTGGACCGCGTCCGCGCCGGCGCAGAGGTTCCACCAGAACGCGTCCGCGTCGGGCGCGCCCGGGAACCGGCAGGCGAGCCCGACGACGGCGATGAGATCGCTGCCCGGCTCGTCCTCCTCGGCTTCGGCAGGCGCGGCGCGGGGACCGTCCTCAGTGGCCGGTTCCAGGTAGGCGGCCTGCGCCGCGACCGTCGGGTGCTCCAGCAGGGCGAGCAGCGGAACGTCCACACCGGCCTCTGTGGCCAGCCGCTGCTGGACCCGGCCCAGCAGCAGCGAATGCCCGCCGACGTCGAAGAACGCGTCCTCGGTGCCGAACCCGTCGTGCCCCAGCACGGCGACCCAGATCGCGTGCACCCGCCGCTGCGCCGCGGTCATCGGCCCGGCCGCGACGGGCGCGGGTGGGCGGGGGTCCGGAAGCGCTTCCTCGTCGAGCTTCCCCGTGACCGTCAGCGGGAACGCCGGGACGGCGACGACCGCGGACGGCACCGAGTGCCCGGGCAGCACGTCGGCCAGCGCGGCCCGCAGCGCCGTCACGTCCGGCTGTCCGGCCGGCACGACGTAGGCGAGCAGCTCGCCGTCCCGCACGATGGCGCGGGCTTCGGCGACCCCCGGCAGTTCGCCGAGACAGGCTTCGATCTCCGTCAGCTCGACCCGGAACCCGCGCACCTTCACCTGCCGGTCGAGGCGGCCGAGGCAGACGACGGTCCCGTCCGGCCGGAGCTCGCCGAGGTCGCCGGTGCGGTAGCTGCGGACGCCGTCGGCGGTGGTGCCGAACGCCGGGCCCGGCTGGTCGAAGTAGCCGTCGACCAGGTATTCGCCGCTGACTTCGAGCTCGCCGCCGTCGAGCACGGTGAGCGTGTAGCCGGGCAGCGCGGTGCCGATCGGCAGCGGGCCGGTGGCGCCGGCGGGGACGTCGGCGGCGGTCAGCCGGTACTGCGCGGCGAAGGTCACCTCGGTCGCGCCGTACCCGTTGACGTACACGCAATCCGGGGCGAAGCGGCCGCGGCGGACGTCGGCGTAGGTGGCCTGCTCGCCACCCAGCAGGACGGTCTGGACCGACGGCAGGTCGCCGTCGAGCGCGTCCAGGAGGTGGCGGTAGACCGTCGGCGTCGAGTGGTAGACGGTGACGCCGTGCCGCGCGAGTTCGCGCGCGGCGTGCGCGACGCCGTGGGCCCGGACGTCCACCGGCACCACGGCGGCGCCGGTCAGCAGCGCCGGGTAGAGGTCCGGGATCGCCGCGTCGAAGCCGAAGGAAGCCAGCAGGCTGAGCCGGTCGTCGGCGGTGATGCCGAGCGTCGCGATCTGGTTGTCCACCACGTGCAGCAGGTTGCGGTGGGTCTGCGCGACCGCTTTCGGCGTGCCGGTCGAGCCGGAGGTGAACAGCACGTAGGCCGGCGCGTCCGGGTCCGGGTCGGGCACCGGCAGCGGCGCGGTGTCCGGCCCGGTCGCCACGACCCGGGCGGAAGTGCTGCGGCACAACGCTTCCGCGAGGCTGGCGTGCTCGGGGATGGTGAGCACGGCCGACACGCGGGCCGCCGCGACCTGGTGGGCGAGCCGGTCCCGCGGGAACGTCGGGTCGAGCGGGACGTACGTGCAGCCCGCGGCCAGGGTGCCGAGGATCGCGGCGATCGCGCCCGTCCCGTGCCCGGTCAGCAGGCCGACGAACTCCCCCGGCCGGACGCCGGCGTCGAGCAGCCGGGCGGCGTGCCCGCCGGCCAGCCCGGCCAGCCGCCCGTAGCTCACCGCCGAGTCGTGCTCGACGATCGCGATCCGGTCGGGCCACTGCCCCGCGATTCCCGCGAAACGTCTGATGCAGCCGTCTTGCGTCATCGCTCGGTGTCGGCTCCCGACGGCGAATGGGCGCGCGGAAACCACGGCGGTGACGTCGACTTCATCTCACTCCCCAGTGCGATTCATGGCGAAGAATCACGCAAGGTTAAGGCTCAAGTCGTCGCGTGGGGATACGCAATCCGCAGAGTTCAGCCGAATGACCTATCGATCCTGGACCATACGCAGGAATTTCCCACGTGATCCACTCCCGAAGCGGGCCCACTTGCCACCGTGGACACTCGATCGACTACCGGCCGTGACGCATCCGAATTGCGTGGTTCGCCGGTCGGATATTCACCGACAACCCCTTTCACGAAAACGATCCAGAATCGAGCAGCTGCGCGACACCGGCCGCGGTGTCCACACTGGATTGCGGGTTCTGGCCCGTCACGAGGTTCCGGTCGGCGACGACCGTGCTCGACCACGGCGCACCCGGCGTCACGCCGGCGCCCTGCTCGCGGAGCCGGGCCTCGACGAAGAACGGCGTCCGCTCTCCCAGCCCGCCCTGGCGCTCTTCCTCGTCGCTGAAGGAGGTCATCGTGCGCCCGGCGAAGGTGAACGTCCCGTCGTCCCGGCGGGCGGCGAGGAGCCCCGCGACGCCGTGGCACAGCGCCGCGACGAGCTTGCCCTCGTCGTCCGCCGCGGTCAGCAGCCGGCCGAGCGCCGGATCCGCGACCAGGTCTGCCATCGGCCCGTGGCCGCCGGGCAGGTAGAACGCGTCGTAGCCCTCGACGGTCGCGTCGGCCAGTTTCAGCGGCGCGGCCAGGCCGTCGAGCGTGTCCAGGTACGCGCGGTAGTTCGCCCCGGCCACGGGGTCGACGCCGCCGCGCTCGTCGAAGCTGATCGGGTCGGCGACCGGCCGCCGCCCGTCCGGGGTGGCGATGTCGACGCGGTGCCCGGCCTCGGTGAGCACCCGGTGCGACTCGGCGACCTCCTCCGCCCAGAAGCCGGTGGGGTGGTCGGTGCCGTCGGCGAGGCGGAGCCGGTCGGCGGCCGAAACGATCATCAGGATCCGTGCCATGTCTGGGTTTTCCTTGTCCGCGGGACCCGGTGCCCCGCACGCCGGCAACAACCGTGCGAGCCCGGCGCGTAATCCGTACCATCCATAACGATGCTTATGGAAGGTGGCTTGCATGCCAAGTCTGGACCTGCTCAGCACGTTCCTCGCGGTCTACCGCCGCGGCTCGCTCTCGGCCGCGGCGGCGGAACTGGGCCTGACCCAGCCCGCCGTCACCGGCCAGCTGTCCCGGCTGGAGAAGGAGCTGGGCGAGCCGTTGTTCACCCGGTCCCGCCACGGCGCCGCGCCGACCGGCCGCGCGGTCGAGCTGGCCGCGCGCATCGGCACCCGGATCGACGAACTGCGGGGCGCGCTCACGGCCGGCCCGGAGGACGCGGTCCCGCTCGACCGGGTGGCAC
>NZ_JAAGNB010001180.1:0-2441 GCF_010550475.1 Amycolatopsis sp. SID8362 | reverse complement strand
CGACGGCATCGGCGTGGTCGACGGCATCGGCGTGGTCGTCGCCGAGCGCGACCTGCCAACCCCCGTCCGGCCCACGCCCGGCGGCACGCAGGTCCCCACCGAGGTTGACGAGGGCGCCGCAGCCGACGACGGAGTGGATCCGCCGCGCGGCCCGGTCGGCGGCGAGGGCCTTCGCGGTGGCGCCGAGGTCGAGCCGGATGCCGCGGGGCAGGACGACGAGGCACTGCCCGGGGTCGAAGAGGACGCGGTGCCAGCCGGGCGCGGGAACCGGCAGGTCCGTGGTGGGTTCGTCGAGCGTTTCGCTCCGGGCCTGCTCGGGTGGAACCGTTTCGCGGTTCGGACCCGCGACTCCCCTGCCGCCGGAAATGTCCGGCACTCGGGCCACCACCTCGGCGAAGTCGCGGTCGTACCCCAGCTCCCGCACGGCCGAACCGACCGTCGGATCGACCAACCCGTCACTCACCCGGGCCGCCCGCAGCGCCACGCCCAGCGCCTCCGCCAGCAACGCGCCCACCCGGACCTGCTTCCCCGCCTGCTCGTGCAGCCGCGAAATCTCCGAATCCGCCCGAAACCGGCTGCACGCCAGATCAATCGCGGCCAGCTCCTCGTGCAGCAGCTCCGCCGCCGCGCCGAGCCGGGCCGGGTCCGTGACCAGTACCTCCGCCGTCGTGCCCAGGGCGCGGAACGCCGTCGCCGCGGGGGTCACGAGGCGCCCGAGCCCGTGTGCGCGGAGCCGGAGCCCGAGCTCAGGCCGCCGTCCGGGGCCTGGAGCTGGTCCTGGTCACCGGTGGTCGTCGTGTTCTGCACGGTGTCCGCGTTCGCCGACGACAGGCCGAAGCCGATCGCGCCGGCGGCGGCCGCGCCCAGCAGGGCGGCCGCCGCGGTGGCCAGGGCGGCCTTGCGGCGGCCCCGTTCCCGGTGAGCGGTCCTGTTCGCCGTCGTGTGGTCCATGTGACCGAGTTTCGGCGCGCTTCCTTTGAACGAGCTGGGAGCGACCTGTCAACTCCCTGACCGGCCATTGTGGACACCTACCAAAGGAGGTTGACACCGGAAAGCCATTAACCCACTCTTTCCGTTGTCCGCCGAAGGTTTCCAGGTGTTCACCAACCGGACCACAACACGGCACGTACCAGCCCTCCGGCGTGAGCATCATGAGGCGCCCGCACCCACCACACGCTGGAGGACCCATGATCCGCAAGCGGATCGTCGCCGTGTTCGCCGCCGCCGCGCTCGTCACGGCAGGCGCCGCCACGGCCGCGGTCGTCACCCGGACGGAGGAGCCCGCCGTGCAGCCCACCGCGGCGGCCGTCCCGGCGTTCGACCACATCGTCCTGGTGATGTTCGAGAACAAGAAGTATTCCTCGATCAACGGCAGTTCCAGCGCGCCCTACTTCAACACCCTCGCCTCGCAGAGCGCGAAGTTCACGAACTCCTTCGCCATCACCCACCCGAGCCAGCCCAACTACGTCGCCCTCTTCTCGGGCGCGACGCAGGGCGTCACCGACGACACCTGCCCCGCCAACCTCGGCGCCAAGGCCAACCTCGGCCAGCAGCTGATCGGCGCGGGCAAGTCCTTCAAGGGCTACTCCGAAGCCATGCCGTCCGACGGCTACACCGGCTGCTCCAGCGGCACCTACCGCCGCAAGCACAACAGCTGGGTCGACTTCTCGAACGTCCCGGCCGCCAGCAATGTCCGGTTCTCCACCTTCCCGACCGACTTCACCCAGCTGCCGACCGTTTCGTTCGTCACGCCCGATATGTGCAACGACATGCACGACTGCAGCATCAGCACCGGCGACACCTGGCTGAAGAACCACCTCGACGCCTACGCGCAGTGGGCCAAGACGCACAACAGCCTGCTGATCACCACCTTCGACGAGGACAGCGGCACGTCGGTCAACCAGATCTTCACCAGCTTCACCGGCGCGCACGTCGTCCCGGGCAGCTACAGCGAATCGATCAACCACTACACCGTGCTGCGCACGATCGAGGCGTCCTACGGCCTGCCGGGCATCGGCGGCGCCGCGAGCAAGTCGCCGATCCTCGACGTCTGGCAGTAGCCCGCGTGTACCTCTCCACCATCGGCCGCCGAGAGCACGCCGCGAAGGGCAAGCTCTCGGCGGTCGGCGCGAACGTCTTCGCGCTCGGCGCGGTCAGCCTGGTCACCGACGTCTCCTCGGAGATGGTCACCGCGATCCTGCCGGTCTACCTGGTGCTCGGCCTGCACCTGAGCCCGGCCGCGTACGGGCTGGTCGACGGCCTCTACACCGGCGCGACGGCGTTGCTGCGGATCGTCGGCGGGTACGTCGCCGACCGGGTCCGGCGGCGCAAGGTCGTGGCCGGCGCGGGGTACGCGCTGTCCGCGGTGGCGAAGCTCGGCCTGCTCGCGGCCGGGGCGTCGGCGGCCGCGATCGGTGCCGTCATCACCCTCGACCGCACCG
>NZ_JAAGNB010001131.1:0-1169 GCF_010550475.1 Amycolatopsis sp. SID8362 | reverse complement strand
GGTCGGTGCCGACGCCGGCGCACCAGCGCCGTCCGGTCGCGGCCGCGCCGGTGCGCGTCACGAGCTCTTGGGTGGCCGGCCAGTCGAGGCCCATCCCGCGCTGCGCGGTGTCCATCGCCTCCGCGACGCCGAGCCCGCACGACCAGAGGTGCTCGCGGAAGGCGAGCGTCGTGTCCCAGTCGACGGCGCCGGGTTCGTCGGCCAGCGCGTCCGCCACGACGTGCGCGGCGGCGTAGACGATCCGCGACGACGGCGGTGTTCCGGCCGGTCCGGGACACGGCGGTCCGGACGGTGTCCAGTCCAGCAGTCCGCCGCCGGGCACCGGGAGCACGAGCATCGGAGACCTCCGGAGAATCCAGAAAGCGCTTTCCCGAATCCACGGTAGAGCCTGTGCCGAAGCACGACAAGGCCCGACCGGGTCAGCGCTTGGGGCGTCCGGTGCTTTCGCGCAGCACGACTTCACCGGACAGCCGGACCGTCCGGGGCCGGGTGCCGCCGGACCCCTTGATCGCCAGGTCCATCGCCCGCTCGCCGAGCTCCTCCAGCGGCAGCCGCACGGTGGTCAGCGCCGGGGCGAGGTCGCGGACGACCGGGATGTCGTCGAAACCGGCCACCGAAATGTCACCCGGCACGGAAAGGCCTTCTTCGCGCAACGCCGTCATCGCGCCGATCGCCATCACGTCCGTGACGGCGAAGACGCAGGTCGGCAGCTTGCGCTTGCGGCCGGCGAGCAGCTGCTTCGTCGCCTCGTAGCCGCCGTCGCGGGTGAAGGCGCCCTCGACGACGTCGTCCTCGTGCAGGGTGATCCCGTGCGCGGCGAGCGCGTCGGTGAACCCGGCCAGCCGGTCGATGACGGTGCTCAGCCGGCGCGGGCCGGCGAGCACCGCGAACCGCTTGTGGCCGAGGCCGACCAGCGCGTCGGCCAGCGCCGCCGCGCCGCCCTTGTTGTCCGGCTGCACGGTGTCGATCTTGAGCCCGCGGTGGCGGCTGACCGCCGCGACCTGCCCGCCGCCGCGGCGGTACGGCTCCAGCTCGGCGGCCATCGCGCGTTCCCACGTCCGGTCCTCGAACGCCGAGCCGATCAGCAGGATCGCCGCGGCCCGCTGCGCGCGCAGCGTCGAGACGTAGGCGACCTCGCGATCGGGGTCGCGGAACGTGCCGGCCAGCAT
>NZ_JAAGNB010001079.1:0-1792 GCF_010550475.1 Amycolatopsis sp. SID8362 | reverse complement strand
GGGCTACCCGCAGCAGCCGGGCCAGCCGCCGCAGGGCTACGGCCAGCAGCCGGGCCAGCAGGGCCCGCCGAGCGGCGGGTTCGGCCAGCCCGGCCAGCCGCCGCAGCAGTGGTGAACTGAACTTCCCATCGCGTGCCCCGGAGCCCATTCGGCTCCGGGGCACGCTGCATTCACGGGGCCGAAACCGCAATTGTCCGAAGAGGACATAAGCTCGCGTGACATGATTTCCGCCGCTACCGCACAATAATGATCTTGGGTTCCGCCGTCCGGCCGAATTCCGTTCCGATTCCGGACTACTCCCCGCATTCCGGTCTAAGGTGAGCGCCGTCGTACTGGGCTTGCCTGATGGGGGACTGGTGACCGGCTTTCCGGTAGCGCGTTCGCATTCGTATTCATCGACTCGGCCATCCGGAGTAACGGCGGTGCTCGCCGGTCTGCTCGGAATTCCGGCCGCGGTCGCCGCGGGATACGTGCCGGTCAAGATCTTCCTCGACATGCCGGCGGAATTCAGCCTCGGCGCACTGCCGGGTCTCGTGCTCGCGGACTTCGCCGGCTACCTCGTCGCCGGGCTCGTCCTGCTCCTCGGTTCGCTGTCGACGCTGTTCCGCGCGACGGCGGGCGCGGTCCTGCTCGGCGTCGGCGCGCTGCTGGCCATCGGCGCGCTGCTCATCGAGCCGCTGTCGATGGGCGTGCCGCTGGGTCGCTTCGCCGACGCGATGTTCACGCACGGCGGCCTCGCCATGGTCGACCGGGTCGGCCTCGCCACGCTCTCGGTGCTCGTGCTGGTCCTGGCCTTCCTGCCGCCGACGTTCCGGTACCTGCGCTACCGCGCCGCGCTGCCCGTCGTGGCCGGTCAGGGCGCGTACTCGGCTTCGTCGCGGAGTTGGTGAGTTCCGCCGCCGCGGGACCGGCCGGCCTGGCACGATGCCGGGCAGGAGATGGGGGGTCGTCGTGCAGCCGTACCAGGGAATGCCGCCGAAGCCGGGCGCCGGGACCGCGGTGGTCGCCGCCGTGCTGGCCCTGATCACCGGTCTGTGGTTCTTCGCGGGCATCCCGTGGATCGGGTTCTACCCCATCCCGGAGGTCATCGCGGGCCAGTTCGCCGACGCGCTGCTCGGCCTGCTGCTCGTGCTCGGCGGCGTCCTGCTGCTCGCCCGCAAGGGCGCGGGCCGCGTGCTGAGCATCGTCGGCGCGGCGCTGGCGCTGCTCGCGCTGGTCGCGAGCACGGCGCTGGCCGAACTGCACTTCTACTTCTACGCGGGCGGCCCGGCGCCGTTCGACGTCGGCTCGGTGCTGCTGCGCCGCGCCCTGCTGATGCTGCCGTTCGTGCTGCTGCTGGTGTTCGCGGCGCTCCCGGCCACCGGCCGCTGGACCCGGCGGCAGCGGCCCCCGATGATCACGTACGGTCACCAGCCGTATCCTCAGCACCCGTACCCGCCCCACCAGCAGGGCGGCCGACCTCCGGGCTGGTGACGGCGTGACCACCTCCACCGAAGGCCGCACCGCCCTCGCCGCGGCGGCCCTGTCCCTGCTCGGCGGCCTGCTCTACGCGGCCGGGCTGGTACTGGACGTGGTCACACTGGCCCGCTTCCCCGCCGACGCGGCCCGCGTCGGCCTCCACGCGGCGGTCGACGCGGTCTTGGCGTCGGCCCTGCTCCCCGGCGGCATCCTGCTGCTGCGCCGCCACCCGCTCGGCCGGATCGGCTGCGTGGCGGGCAGTTCGGCGGCGCTCCTCGCGACGCTGACGTCGCTGGTACTGGCGGCGACCGGCCTCGCGGTGGTCGACCTCGGT
>NZ_JAAGNB010001031.1:0-2117 GCF_010550475.1 Amycolatopsis sp. SID8362 | reverse complement strand
CGGCGAACCGCTGCGCCGCTACGAACACGACCATCCCGGCTCGCTGATCCACGTCGATGTCACCAAGTTCGGCAACATCCCCGACGGCGGCGGGCACCGCTACCTCGGCCGGCAGCAAGGCGAGCGCAACAAACGCGCCACGCCAGGCTTGCCCCGCGGCGCGGACTACAAGCCCCGCACCGGCACCGCGTTCGTGCACACCGTCATCGACGACCACTCCCGCGTCGCCTACGCCGAAATCCACACCGACGAAACCGCGGTGACTGCCACCGCTGTCCTGCGCCGGGCCGTGGCCTGGTTCGCCGATCTAGGCGTGACTGTCGAACGCGTGTTGTCCGACAACGGCTCGGCCTACCGGTCCCACGCTTGGCGCGAAACGTGCGCCGAGCTGGGCGTTATCCCGAAACGGACCCGGCCTTACCGGCCTCAGACGAACGGCAAGATCGAACGTTTCCACCGGACCCTGGCCGACGGGTGGGCCTACGCCCGCTTCTACCCGTCCGAGAGTCTGCGGCGGGCGGCGCTACCGGACTGGCTGCACTTCTACAATCACCATCGACCCCACAGCGCAACCGGCGGCAAGCCGCCGGTCACCCGGCTGACCAACCTCCCCGGACATCACATCTAGGGCGGTGGGTGGCTGGCGGGGGCCGCGTCGCTTTCACGTGAAAGCTACGCCCGACCGGCCCGCTCTCGGCGGCCGCGCGTGTAGTGAATGACTCATTCATGTCGTCAGATGACATGAATGAGTCATTCACTACGTCTCAGCCTGCGTGGGCGGTCTCCTGCCACCAGCCCAGGACCTCGTCCGCCACTCCCGGCGCCGCTACCAGGAGGCCGTCCGTCGGCAACGCCGTGTCCTCGCCGTGCTTGTCCAGTACCACCGCGCCCGCTTCGATCGCCATCGCGACCGAGCCGGCTACGTCCCACTCGTGGTAGCTGTGCAACACCGCCGCTGCCGCGTGGCCCAGGGCCACCTGGGCGATCGACAGCGCTGCCGAGCCCAGGACCCGGACGCCCGCGTGGGCCGCCGCGGCGCGCTCGATGAAGCCGCCCATCCCGGGCCACGGACCCTTCCTGGCGAACTCCGTGCAGACCAGGGCGCCCGCCGTCACGCAGCGGTCCGTCAGGCGGACCGGTTTGCCGTTCGCGCGGGCCCCTCGTCCGCGCGCCGCGGCGTAGATCTGGGCGCGGTACGGGTCCGCGACCACTCCCACCACCGGTCCGGCCTCGTCCACCAGTGCCAGGCTGTACGCGCACCACGGCACGCCCGCCACGTAGTTCGCCGTCCCGTCCACCGAGTCGACCACCCAGCGGTACTCCGCGACGTCCGCGCCGTGGTCCGCGCCGAACTCGTGGCCGACCACCGGGATGCCCGGGAACTCCGCGGTCAGGACGCGGCGGGTGTGGCGCTCCAGGATGCGGTCGGTGTCGGTGACCCAGTCGAACGGCGAGTCCAGCGTCGACGGGTGGGCGCCGCGGCCGGCGGTCGCGGTGATCACGTCGGTGGCGTCGTTGGCCAGCCGTCCGGCCACTTCGAGCGCCCTCGACAGCAGGCCGGGCTCGACGGGCCGCGGCGGCCGGGAGGACAAGAGGGTCATGCCTGCTTAGTCTGGGCCCCCGTGGTTTCCAGGACACGACCTTGAGATGACATGTCGTAGCCGATCTGTTCCGGCAGCGTTGGCCGCCGTGTCACGCGGTCGCCAGTATCGGGTGCGATCGTCCAAGACGTGCGAGTCGCCATAGTCACCGAAAGTTTCCTGCCCCAGGTGAACGGCGTGACCAACTCCGTCCTGCGGGTCGTCGAGCACCTGCGCGAACGCGCGCACGACGTGCTGATCATCGCGCCCGGCCCCGGCCCGGACTCCTACCGCGGCGCCCCGGTCGTCCGGATCCCCGCGCTGGACTTCCCCGGGGTCAATTCGCTGCCGATCGGCGTGCCGACGCGCACCGTGCTGAACGCGCTCAGCGCGTTCGGGCCGGACGTCGTGCACCTGGCGTCGCCGTTCGTCGTCGGCGCGCGCGGGCTCGCGGCGGCGCGGCGGCTGCGCGTGCCGTCGATCGCCGTCTACCAGACCGACATCGCCGGGTTCGCCGCCGCGTACGGCTTCGGCATC
>NZ_JAAGNB010000990.1:0-1216 GCF_010550475.1 Amycolatopsis sp. SID8362 | reverse complement strand
GGCCGCGCCGTCCCGCCGTGCTGGCGCTCGGGTTCGGCGCCGACGCGCGCGCCGCCGTCGCCACTGCCGGGGCGAGCCTGCGCACGCCGTTCGACCAGAGCCTGCGCCAGTACGCGCGCGAGTGGCGCGACTACGACGACGGGCTGATCCCGGTGCGCGGCAAGGACGCCGACGCGTACTTCCAGTCGGTCAACGTGCTGAAAGCCAGTGAGGACAAGACCTTCCCCGGCGCGGTGGCCGCGTCGCTGGGCAGCCCGTGGGGACAGGCGGTCTCCGCGGGCGACGCGCCCGGCGGCAAGCCGGTGTACTTCGGGTCCTACCGCGAGATCTTCGCCCGCGACCTCTACGAAAGCTTCTCCGGCCTGCTCGCGGCCGGCGACCGCGAAACGGCGCGGGCGAGCGTGCGCTGGCTGTTCACCCGCCAGCAGCAGCCGGACGGCCGGTTCCCGCGCAACTCCATGCTCAACGGCAAGAAGGCACCCGACTCCGGTGGTGACCAGCTCGACGAGAGCGCGTACCCGATCCTGATGGCGCTGCAGGCCGGGCTCGACCGCGACCGCACGCTGTACACCGACCACATCCGCGCGGCCGCGGACTTCGTCGTCGCGCACGGGCCGGCGTTCGGTTCGGAGCGCTGGGAAGAACAGGGCGGGTACTCCCCCTCGACCATCGCCGCGGAGATCGCCGGGCTGGTCGCCGCGGGCGTGATCGCCGACCGCAACGGCGACCCGGCGCGCGCGAACGTCTACCGGGCTACCGCGGACCACTTCCAGCGGAGCATCAAGGGCTGGACCGTGACGTCGAACGGCCCGTACGGCGGCCGGTACTTCCTGCGGCTGACCAAGAACGGCGATCCGAACTCCGAGTGGATCTACAACCTCGGCAACGGCTCGATCGACGCCGACCAGCGCGCGGTCGTCGACGCCGGGTTCCTCGAGCTGCCGCGCCTGGGCGTGCTGCCCGCGGACGACCCGGACGTCGCCGCGTCGCTCGCCGTCGTGGACCGCGTGATCAAGAAGGACACCCCCGCCGGGCCGGGCTGGTACCGCTACGGCACGTCGGCGGCGGGCAGCGAGGACGGCTACGGCGACTGCTACGAGCCGGACCCGACGAACTGCGGCCCGACCGGGGCGCCGTGGCCCTCGACGAACACCGGGTCCGGGCACCTGTGGCCGGTGCTGGCCGGCGAACGCGGCGAGCACGCCGTGCAGACCGG
>NZ_JAAGNB010000930.1:0-2444 GCF_010550475.1 Amycolatopsis sp. SID8362 | reverse complement strand
GGCCGCGCGGATCACCGCGTAGTGACCGGGCGGGTAGATCCGCCCGGTGCGCGCCGAAGCGGCGGAGCGGTCGCGGGCCGTGCGGTGCAGGCCGCCCCGGTCGACGACCGTGCCGACCCCGCGCACGGGCCGTACCAGGCCCTGCGACCGCAGGGTGGCCAGCACCTTGGTGGCCGTCGCCATGGCGACGGCCCACGTGCGCGCGATTTCGCGGGCGGACGGCACGGTGTCGCCCTCCTGCAGCCGGCCGGACAGGATGTCGTCACGGATCCGGCCCGCGATCTGCAGGTACGGCGGCTCTGGACGGTCGAGGGTGGGCACGGCAGCTCCTCACGGGGACTAACGCACAAGTGTTCTAGCACGCCAGGGTGTCGGGAACAAAGCCCTGATCAGAACCACCCAGGTGTACTAGTACACGAGCTGGACTGCGCTCTAGTACGCAAGTTACCCTCGAAAGTGTGTCCCCGCCCACACCTCACACCGGATCCAGCGGCCAGGGCCTCGAGGAACTCCTCGAGGAGCTCCGGCGCCGCAAATGGGTGCTTCACCTGTTCGGCGGCCGCGAGGCCCCGGAGGTCTACGCGGCGGTGCACCGGTGGCCCACGTGCGCGGACGTCATCATCCTCCGCGACGAGCACCGGGCCAGCGCGTACCGCGTCCCGACCTTCCCGGGGACGGACGTGTTCAGCCCGCGGGTCGTCACCTGGCAGTACCACGCCACCCCGGTGTGGACGCTGCGGGCGGTGCTCACGCTCGCCGAGCCCGGCACCCCGGGCGCGCCGCTGCAGGCGCTGCGCCCGCAGCCGGACTGCGGGGTCCCGGCGGCACTGCGGCAGGACGTCACCATCCGGCCCACGCACACGAGGGAAGGGGACGACGGCGGGCCGCCCGCCTGCGCTTAGCGGGCGAGCAACCGCTCCGCGACCACCAGGTCGTGGGGATACGTGATCTTGAGGTTCTCGGGAGCACCCGGGACCCACCGGATCGGCAGGGAGGAGAACCGCTCCATGCACGAGGAAGTGTCCGTACCCAGGAAGCCTTCGCGCGCGGCCTGTTCGTAGGCCTCGAGCAGCGGTCCGGCCCGGAAGCCTTGAGGCGTCTGGACGCGGATCGCGCCGGGCACCTGGGCGACCAGGTGCCCGGCATCCACCCCGACGACGTCGTCCGCGGCCAGGCCCGGCACAGCCCCCCCGTCCTCGCGTGTCCGGGTCAGCACCGCATCGACCAGCTGTGGGTGGACCAGCGGCCGGGCCGCGTCGTGCAGCAGCACGGCGTCGACCCGGCCGCCCGCAATCCTCGGGGCGAGGTGGCGCAGCGCGTTCAGCTCGGACGCCTGGCGCGTGTCCCCGCCGTGCACGACTTCGACGTCGCCGCCGAACTCCGCGAGGACCTCGTCCGCCAGTTCCCGGTCCTGCGGCCGGATCACCAGCACCAGCACGCCGATGCCGGGCACGCGCGCGAACGCGTCCAGCGACCAGGCCACGACCCGGCGCCCGGCGAGCGGCAGGTAGACCTTGTTCAGCTTCGCGCCGACGCGGGTGCCCGCGCCGCTGGCCAGCACCACCGCGGCCGCCGTCGTCTCCACGAGCCGCGAGACTACCGGGGACGGCTTCCCGGTAGGTTGGCGCCAGCGTTGCCGTGGAGGAGAAAGGGCCTGGTGTGGAGCCGGAAAACATCGAGTTCCCCGAGATCACCCCGCCCGACGACCACGCAAGGTCCGACGCGATCGCGCTGCACGGCAAGCTGGTCAAGCCGGCCGGTTCGCTGGGCAGGCTCGAAGAGCTGGGCGTGTGGATCGCCGCGTGCCAGGGGCAGTCGCCGCCGCGGCCGTTCACGCGGCCGCGCGTCGTCGTGTTCGCCGGCGACCACGGCATCGCCGCGAAGGGGGTTTCGGCCTATCCCGCCGAAGTGACCGCGCAGCTGCTCGGCACGATGCTGACCGGCGGCGCCGCGATCAACGTGCTGGCCGCCGCCGCGGGCGCGAGCGTCCGCGTGGTCGACCTGGCCGTGGACACCGAGGCGCCGGCGACCCGGTCGATCGGCGAGTTCAAGGTCCGCCGCGGCTCCGGCTCGATCGACGTCGAGGACGCGCTGACCGACGCCGAGGTCAAGGCGGCGGTCCGCGCCGGGATCGCGATCGCCGACGCGGAGGTCGACGGCGGCGCGGACCTGCTCGTCCCCGGCGACCTCGGGATCGGCAACAGCACGCCGGCGTCGGTACTCGTCGCGGCGCTGACCGGCAGCGAGCCGGTCGCCGTCGTCGGACGTGGCTCCGGCATCGACGACACCGCCTGGATGCGCAAGGCGACGGCGGTCCGCGACGCCCTGCGCCGGGCCCGCGCGGTCCTCGCCAACCCCCTGGACCTGCTGCGCACGACGGCGGGCGCGGACATCGCGGCGATGGCGGGCTTCCTGGCCCAGGCCGCGGTCCGGCGGACGCCGGT
>NZ_JAAGNB010000885.1:0-1578 GCF_010550475.1 Amycolatopsis sp. SID8362 | reverse complement strand
GGCCGCAGCGTCGCGCTGGCGACCGCGACCGCGGCGAGCGCGCCGCCGGAGAACCCGACGTCGAGGCTGCCCGCGACCCGCTCGGCCCACAGCCAGCCGGAGTTGCGGCACAGCGCGAGGAACTGCGTGGCGACGAGGACGGACGCGAGCTGGCCGCCGATGGTCACGGCCATCGCGCGCCGCGTTCCCAGCTGCCACTCGGCGAAGCCGGCGAAGAGCGCGAAGCTGCCGACCATCGGCAGGTAGTACCACGGGATGACGGCGAAGAACGGCCCGGTGAACATGGTCCACCACCGGCCGGCCTCCAGCGACGGCAGTCCGTAGGCGATGAACGGGTAGGCCGCGCGGTCTTCGGCCGCGCTCCACAGCGCGCCGGACGCGACGGCGAGCACCAGCATGGCCGCCGTGACCGTGCTGGTGAACGGCAGCCGCTCTCTGAGCACCGCGACCGTGCTCCGGACGCGTCCCCCTCCGGCGAGCTTGCCCGCCGCCCCTGTTTGAGTCATGGGAAGAGTCTGGCGAGCCGCGTCGTCCGGGGACATCGGGCAAGGGAACGAGATTTCCCCTAGGGGAAATCGTTCTTTCGGCTGAGGGTTCCCCCCTCTTCAGGAGGAGATCAGCCGAACACGGCCTCGCGGACGGCGTCGGTGTCGGCGAGGTCCGGCAGGACGGTGTGCGCGCCCGCGGCGGCCAGTTCTTCGGCGGAGAAGTGGCCGGTCGCGACGGCGACGGAGACCGCGCCGTTGTCGAGCGCGGCCTTAACGTCGTTCGGGGTGTCACCGATGACGACGACCTCGCCGGCCTCGAACTCGGTGCCGTGCTTGGCCGCGGCCAGCCCCACGGCGTGCGGCACCAGGTCGGGGCGGTGCACCGAAAGCGTGCCGTAGCCGCCGATCTCCAGGTCGAGGTGCTCCTGGAGGCCGAACGCGGCGAGCTTGTGCCGCGAGATCTCCGGCAGGTTGCCGGTGACCAGCGTCTGGACGACGCCGTCGTGCCCGGCGAACGCGGTCAGCGCCTCGGCCGCGCCCGGCAGCACGCGGGCCTCTGCCGGGAAGCGGTGGGCCGCGCGTTCGGATTCCGCTACGAGGGCCTTGAACAGCGCTTCGATCGTCTCCTGCGCGGCCTCGAAGCCGTTCGCGGTGAGCAGGTCGGTCGTCGTGGCGAGCTCCGTGCGGCCCCCGAACACCGGGTTGACGCGCAGGGTGGCCCCGGTCGCGGCGGTGAACGCCGTCGCGTACCAGGCCGAGCCCAGTTCGGTGAAGTCCACGAGGGTGTGGTCGATGTCCCAGAGCACCAGCCGCTTCTTCGTCACGGGTTCGAGGTTACCGGCGTCACTATTCAACACGTGTTGACTTCACGGGCGGTGTGGCCTTAGCGTTGAATTCAACAAGCGACGAATACTTGGAGGTTGTCATGACCGGTCCTGTCCGGCGCCCCGCCGGGGCGCTCGCCCTGGTCGCCGCCGTGGCCGGCGCCCTGGTGGCGGTGGTGCTCGGGTTCCTTACCTTCGGCGCGCAGGCCACCGTCGCGCCGCACGGCGTCCCGGTCGCCGTCGCCGGGCCGCCCGAAATCGCCCAG
>NZ_JAAGNB010000846.1:0-973 GCF_010550475.1 Amycolatopsis sp. SID8362 | reverse complement strand
CCGACGGCCGCGCGCTGGGGCTGACCGCGCCGCGGCCCGAGGGCCAGCACGCCGCGCTGACCCGCGCCTACCGCAATGCCGGTGTTTCGCCGGCGCGGGTCGGGCTGGTCGAGGCGCACGGCACCGGCACCGTCGTCGGCGACCGGACCGAGCTGGCCACGCTCACGAAGGTGTTCACCGAGGCCGGTGCCGCCGCGGGTAGCTGCACGATCGGGTCGGTGAAGTCGCAGATCGGGCACACCAAGTGCGCGGCCGGCCTGGCCGGGCTGATCAAGACCGCGCTCGCGCTGCACACCGGCGTCAAACCGCCGACGCTGCACATCTCCGAGCCGAACCCGGCGTGGGACGCTGCGACGAGCCCGTTCGTGTTCCAGTCGGCGGCGCAGCCGTGGGCCGAACCGGCCGAGGACCGGATCGCCGGGGTGAGCGCGTTCGGCTTCGGCGGGACCAACTTCCACGTCGTGCTCGGCGCGCACGACAGCGTCCCGCCGGCCCAGGCGGCCGACGAGTGGCCCGCGGAACTGTTCACCTTCGCGACGGAGGCGGCGGCGCGAGACCTGTTGACGCTGGCGTCGGACGTGCCGGCCGGGTACGAGCCTTGGCGGTTGCGGGACCTGGCGCTGAGCGCGTCGCGGCGGGCGGAGGGCCGGGGTGCGCGGCTCGCGATCGTAGCGTCCACTGTGGACGAACTGGTTTCGCTGCTGCGCGAAGCACTCGACGGGCGCGATCCGGCGGGAGTGTTCCGCGGCGAGGGGACCGAACCCGGCGAGGTGGCGGTGCTGTTCCCCGGTCAGGGCAGCCAGCGGCCGGGCATGTTCGCCGAGCTGTTCGTCGCCTTCCCGGACCTGCAGCGGTACCTGCGCCTCGACCCGGCGACGGCGGGCGTCGTCTTCGGCCCGGCGGTGTTCGGCGAGCCCGCGCGGCAGGCGGCGGCCGACCGGGTCACCGACACCCGCGTCGCCCAGCCCGCGCT
>NZ_JAAGNB010000798.1:0-7040 GCF_010550475.1 Amycolatopsis sp. SID8362 | reverse complement strand
GTCCACCGCCGGTGCCTGCGGTGCGACGGCAGCCGGGGCACCGGCGGCGTGCGGGGCGGGCTGCGGGTAGTCGGCCGAGGGCAGCGAGCTCGCCGTCGCCGTGACCGTGACCACGCCCGCCGCGGTGACGCGCGGGGACAGCCCGGTGCTGGTCACGACCGGCGAGATCGTGGCCACCGCGCCGGAAACCGTGCCGGTGAGCGCGTGCGTGATCGGGTTGTCGAGGGTCCGGCCCGCCGCGGTGACGGTGTCGCGCACCACGGTGTCGACCGTCTGGGCGGTCGCCGTGGTGGCCGCGGTCAGCGCCGAGTCCACCTTTTTGATCGCCGGAGCCAGCCTCGGCGCGGCGGAGCCGACCGCGGCGGTGGTCTGCCTGACGGCCGCGTTCACCAGCGACAGCGATTCCGTCACCGGGCGGGTCGTCGACACCGCGACCGGAGACGGCACGATCCGCGGGGCGGGGTCCGCCGCGTCGAGGGCGACACTCGCGAGTGGACACTCCGTCGGAGCCGGGCCCGCGTCGGCCCGTTCGCATCCGGTGTCGGCAGCGCTGGCGGTCTCGAAAGCGCTTTCCGCGGCGAAGCCTGCCAGGACGAACGCGCCGAGCAGGACGGCCCGGCACACCACGGCCAGGCACATCGCCCGCCGGGATCGCGCTGTGGGGCGCACATTTGCCGTTGCCGGCTCCTGTGCGATGGCTCCGGGGTGAGCCGGACATTCGCATGGCTCGGGAGTTTCCGGCCGCCCGTGACGACCGTGTGGAACGGGCGCTGTGCCCGTTCCACAGGAGGTCGTTCGCAGCGACACCATCGCACTCCACCAATTCCGGCTTGCTCGAAGGGGTTGCCCCAACAGCAGACGGTAAGCGGCCGTCACGCGATGGGAAACTGCCACTTACGGGACGCGCCGCCGCCACCGCCCGAGCCGTCGCTGGTCGAATGAACCCACTCTCCGTCGGGGTCGGAATGCGGCAAGCCGGGCCTGAAGTGCACGATCGGGTGATGAGGGAATGGGGGTAGTTGTCGTGATCCAGGTCGAATGCCCCTTCGAGCCGATGGTCACAGTTTGATAACTCGACATCGTCGTCGCTGGCAGAGGGGCTGCGCCGGTGGCGGCGAAATGATGATCGGCCGCAGAAATTTTGATCATCCCGCGTCAGGGAAGGCGCGGACCGGAGTCCCGGGAACAAAGAGGCCGTGTCAAATCCCCGGGCCGGGCGCGACCGTGAAGAATGGGTGGAGGTGGCGGTTGTGGTGGCGATACTGGTCTACGCCGAGCAGGCGAATACGCGCCATGGGCTCGCGCGATCGCTGCGGCGCGCGCCCGGGATCGGCCGCGTCGAATGCGCCGGGACCGCTGAGGAACTCGTCCGCCGGTACACCCGCTTGCGTGCCGACGTGGCACTCATCGCGGTCCGGCCGGGCGAACCGTCCGGTCCTGCCGCAGCGGCCGCGTTGCTGACGATCGCCCCGGACGCGTCGGTGATCATGTTCGGAGAGTCCGGGGCGCTCTCGGCGGCGAACGGTGTCATCGTGCCGGGCATCGGTGGATTCCTCCGCACGTGCGATGCCCTGGAACCTGTCAGCGCCGCCGTGCCCCGCGACGTTCCTCCGCATCTGTCCGAATGCGAGTTGCAGGTCCTCTGGGGCATGGCCTCCGGGCAACGGAACGTCCAGATCGGCGCCGAGCTCGTGCTCTCCGAGGACAGCATCAAAACCCATTGCAAACGGATCTATCGCAAGTTGGGTGTCCACGACCGCGCCGAAGCGGTCGCTGCCGGCTTTCGGGCCGGTTTCCTCACCTGAGGCCGCACTCCGTCGGCAGCACGCGGCGTGCGGTCCCCCCGGGGACGGCGACGCCGGTGGTGAGGGGCGAGACGGTATCGGTTCCGCTGCGCGCGCTGGGGACCGCGGTCGTGTCCGCCGACGGTCATCCGGTCAGCGGTTCGATCACCTTCACCCTGGCGATGCCGGGCAACGGCACCCCGGTCACGCCCACCGCGACCGCTGTACGGCAACCAGGCGTCGCCGCCTCGCCGGCGCCAACCCGCCGCCGATGTACTGCTGGGGGTGAAGTTCGGCCTCGCCGCTGAGCGCGCTCACCCGCACCCCAGCACCGCCCTCGGGGCTCCGGCTCACGGCGGCATGATCTCCGGTGAGGTCGACTTTGCCTGGCCGGGGAGCTGGGGCCGGAGCGCCGGCCCCGCGAGGAGAAGCGCGATTCCCTGCGCGGCGATGCGTGGGCCGACAGGATGGCCGCCAACAGCCGCGTGCTCGGTGATCCGGCCGCGGTTGTGGCGCACGGGCGTTGCGCTGACAACCGCGCCGTCCGGAAGCGGTGCGGCGAGGTCGGCGCGCTGGTCCGCGCGTTGTGACCGATCATGGGGCCATGGGAACTTCGGTCGGATTACTGCACCCGGGAGCGATGGGAGCCGCGGTCGGCGGGCTGCTCGCCGACCGGTTTCGGGTCTCGTGGGTTTCGGCGGGGCGCGGGCCCGCCTCGCGGCGGCGTGCCGAGGAAGCCGGGCTGACCGAGGTCGCGGATCTCGCGGCGCTGGCTCGATGCGACGTGCTGGTCAGCGTCTGCCCGCCGTCCGCCGCGCTTGACGTCGCGGGGAGCGTCGCGGCCACCGGGTTCGCGGGGACCTACCTCGACGCCAACGCGATCAGCCCCCGCCACGCCGAGGAGATCGCCGGAATCCTGCCCCGGGCGACGGTCGTCGACGGCGGGATCGTCGGGCCGCCGCCGCGGACGGCGGGGACGACCCGGCTCTACTTGTCCGGGCCCGCGGCGGCCGTCGCGGATCTGTTCGACGGCACCGTCCTGCGGGTGGTGGTGCTCGACGGGCCGGTCGGGCGCGCGTCGGCGCTCAAGCTCGCGTTCGCCTCGTACAACAAGCTCACGTACGCGCTCGCCGCGCAGGCCCACGCCTTGGCGGAGCGCCACGGGGTCGGCGTCGAGCTGCGGGAGCTCGCCGCTGACGTCCTGCCGGACACGCCGTTCGGCGCGCCCGGCGGGATAACGTCCGCGGGACGCCGGGCCTGGCGCTGGGAAGGCGAGATGGCCGAGATCGCGGCCGCGTGCGCCGAAACCGGGCTGGCCCCGGATCTGGTAGTGGCGGCGCAGGCGGTGTTCGCCCGCTGGCGTGATCATCGCGACGACGACAGCGTCGATCTCGCCGCACTCCTGCGGACGCTGGCCGGCCCGCCGAGCTGACGTCGATCGCGGTGTCGGGCGTGTTAAGGAATCGAGTGCGCATGCGTTACCCGCCAGGCGTTTGGTAACGCGTCGGTGTTCCGGGGGAAACCGTTGCGAAATGGGTCGCCGGTGCACTGATCGGCATGGACTTCCAGCTCGACGGCCTGCACCGGCCGGTGATCGTGGTCGGCGGCGGCCAGGCGGGACTGTCGATGTCCCACTGCCTGACCGCCGCCGGGGTCGGGCACGTGGTGCTCGAACGCGAGCGCGCGGGACACGAATGGCGGACCCGCCGCTGGGACAGTTTCTGCCTGGTCACGCCGAACTGGCAATGCCGGCTGCCCGGGTTCCCCTACCCGGGCGACGATCCGGACGGGTTCATGGTCCGGGACGAGATCGTCGCCTACCTGGAAAACTACGTGAAGGAGTTCGACGTCCCGCTGCACGAGGGCGTCGAAGCGACGCGGCTGCGGCAGCTGCCGGGCGGCGGGTTCCGGCTCACGACGTCGGCCGGGGAGCTGACCGCCGACCACGTCGTGCTGGCGACCGGCCCGTACCAGGTGCCCCTCAAGCCGCGGCTGGCCGAGCGGCTTCCCGAGCACATCGTTCAGCTGCACTCGGCCGAGTACCGCAATCCGGCCCAGCTGCCGGACGGGGACGTGCTGGTGGTCGGCACCGGGCAGTCCGGCTGCCAGATCGCCGAGGACCTGCACCTGGCCGGGCGGCGGGTGCATCTGGCCGTCGGGTCGGCGCCGCGGGTGGCCCGGCGCTACCGGGGCCGGGACGTCGTCGCCTGGCTCGACGAGATGGGCTACTACGCCAGGGGAATCGACGAATTCGCCGATGCGGACGCCGTGCGGTTCCGCGCGAACCATTACGTCACCGGCCGCGACGGCGGGCACGACATCGACTTGCGCGCGTTCGCCGCCCAAGGCATGCAGCTCTACGGGCGGCTCGAAAGCGTCCGAAGTGGACAATTGAGCTTCGCGGACGACTTGCGGCGCAACCTCGACGCCGCGGACGCCGTGTCCGAGGGCATCAAGGACTCGATCGACGCCTTCATCGCGCAACGCGGGATCGCGGCGCCGCGCGAAGCACGCTACAAGCCGGTGTGGGAGCCGGAAGACGGGGAACGCGCCCTCGATGCGGAAGCGCTTTCGGCCGTCGTCTGGAGCACCGGGTTCGGCCGTGACCACCGCTGGATCGACGTCCCGGTGTTCGACGGCAAGGGCTACCCCACGCACCACCGCGGTGTGACCAGCTGCCCCGGCCTGTACTTCCTCGGCCTGCCGTGGCAGCACACCTGGGGCTCCGGCCGGTTCTGCGGCGTCGCCGCGGACGCCGAGTACCTCGCCCGGCGGATCACCGGCGGCGGCCGCGGGGACGTCCGGTGGCTCTCCGGCACGCCGGTGAGCACCTACCCGGCGGACGACGACTGGGTCGCGCCCCGGACGGTCGCCTGATGAAGTGGACCAACGACGCCCACCGGCACCTGGGCGTGCTGCCCGCGTACCCCTTCTACGGCGGCCCGCCGGTCGCCCCGGCGATCGGCAGCCGCGCGACGATCGGCGAGCTGCTGTCCGATTTGGACCGCGAAGGCACCGAGCGCGCACTGGTGATCCCGAACTACGGCGTCCCGGACCCGGCGATCGCGTTCTCCTTCAACGAACTCTGCGTCGAAGCGGCGAGCAAGGACGACCGGATCAGCGCCGCGCTCTGGGTGTCTCCGCGTCCCGAAGACGCGGATCGCACCGGGGAGGCGCTGAAACTGGCGGGTGAGGAAGGCGTGCGGGCGCTGAAACTCAGCTTCCTGCTGGGCGGCAAGGCCTCTGACCCCGCGTGCAAGCCGCAGCTCGACAAGATCTTCGCCACCGCGCGGGAACACGACCTCGTCGTGCACGTCCACACCTCACCGGGTGCCGCCTCCGACATCGACGAGGTCGGCCAGCTCGTCGACGCCTACGCCGGCGACGTCAAGCTGCACCTCGTCCACTTCGGTGGCGGGATGAGCGGGCACATCAAGCTCGTCGGCGGCCGCTTCTTCGACTGGATCGCCGCCGGAAAGCAGGTCTACACGGACCTGTCCTGGGCGATCGGCTTCACCCCGCGCTGGCTCGTCGAGGAGATCTCCCGCCGGGGTCTCGGCCACGACCGCGTGCTGTTCGCCTCCGACCAGCCGTGGGGCGATCACGAGGGCGAACTCGCCAAGCTGGCCGCCGCGGCCGGCGACGGCGAGCTCGCCGACCTGGTTTTCCGCGGCACGTTCGACGTGCTGTACGGACCGAAGAAAGGGAAATAGACCGATGGCAGAGCTGACCGAAACCGAGAAGACCAGCCTCGACGAGATCCCGCACCCGTCGCTGCCGCAGGGCTCCAACCTGTACGGCGGGACCAAGGTCTTCCCGGACTACCAGGCCGAACCCGGCCAGAGCTACTTCACCCTCGTGCACGGCATCGCGCACGAGTCGTCGGTGAGCTTCGTGGCGATCCTGCAGGCCACCCGCGCGCTGCGGAAGGGCTTCGAGGCCGCGATCTACTTCTACGGCCCGGGTTCGCTGAACTGCCTGGCCACGCGCGGCTTCCCGACCACCGGCAACGCCGCGTTCCCGGGCGAGCTGAACATCAACGACCAGCTCAAGACGTTCATCAGCGAGGGCGGCAAGGCCTACTGCTGCCGGTTCGGGCTGTCGCTGCACGGCGCGCGCGAGGAGGACCTCATCGAAGGCGTCATCCCGACGCACCCCCTCGACGTCCAGGACGCGCTGATCCACTACGCGCGCAAGGGCGCCATCATCAACTCCACCTACATGTTCTAGGGAGCGGCTCGTGCGCGTTGGCATCGAAGAGGATTTGGACACCCGCGCCGACATCGCCGTCCGCGGGGTGCGAGTGGACGCACCCGTACAACGCAGCAAGGGCGCCGGGCCGAGCGACGACGGCCACCTGGTCGTCGACGGTGCCAACGCGACGCTGCCGCTCAACCCCGACAGCCCGTACGAGGTCCGCGACGGCCGGATCCACCGGGGAGCGGTCGACCTCGGCCTCAGCGTGACGCCGGTGGCGCGGCCGCGGTTCTACGACCTGTCCACTGCGGACGGTGTGCCGTATCGGAAGATCGCGCTGCTGCACGGAAAGGACGTCCTCGCGACGACCGCCGTGCAGACGTGCATCCGGTACGCCGAAGACCAGCGCTGCCGGTTCTGCACCATCGAGGAGTCGCTGCGGGCCGGGTCCACAGTGGCCGTGAAGACCCCGCAGCAGCTCGCGGAGGTCGCCGAAGCGGCGGTACGGCTCGACGGTGTCCGGCAGATGGTGATGACGACCGGCACCACGGCCGGGCCCGACCGCGGGGCCCGGCACCTGGTCCGGTGCGTCCGCGCGGTGCTCGAGGCGGTGCCGGGCTTGCCGGTCCAGGTGCAGATCGAGCCACCGGGCGATCTCGGTGTGCTCACCGAGCTGCGCGACGCCGGGGCGACGTCGATCGGCATCCACGTCGAATCCCTCGACGACGACGTCCGGCGGCGCTGGATGCCGGGCAAGTCCACCGTGCCACTGGCCGAGTACGAAGCCGCGTGGGCGGAGGCGGTCCGGGTGTTCGGCCGCAACCGCGTCTCGACCTACCTGCTGATCGGCCTCGGCGAGGACCCGGACGACCTGGTCGCGGGCGCCGGACGGTTGATCGAGGCGGGCGTGTACCCGTTCGTCGTCCCGATGCGGCCGATGCTCGGCACCCTGGCTCGCCGCGACGGCGCCACCGCGCCTTCGCCGTCGCTGGTCGCCGACGTCACCAGCCGGGTCGCGGCGCTGCTGCGGGCGGCCGGGATGACCGGCGCCGACCAGGG